>NZ_BCBO01000070.1:0-30418 GCF_001320835.1 Pseudomonas sp. NBRC 111138
TACGAAGGCCTGAAAAACGTTCAGGGCTCCCTCAAGGAAGCCGCCACCGGCATCGGCATGACCCCGCGCCAGGTACTGTTTCGCGTGGAGCTGCCCAACGCCGTGCCGATCATCATCGGCGGTGTACGCGTGGCCCTGGCGATCAACGTCGGTACCGCACCGCTGGCGTTCCTGATTGGCGCCAACAGCCTGGGCAGCCTGATTTTCCCTGGCATCGCCCTGAACAACCAGCCGCAACTGTTGCTCGGCGCCGCGTGTACCGCGCTGCTGGCATTGCTGCTTGATGGCCTGGTGACCATGGCCAGCCGCCTCTGGCTGGAACGCGGGTTGCGCCCGTCTTAAGGCCCGGTAAAGGAAATCACATGAAAAAACTGAGCTTGATATTAGGCTGCGCCCTGCTGTTTGCAGGTATTGCGCAAGCCGCTGAAAAACCCGTGATCCGCATTGGCGCCCGGGTGTTCACCGAGCAGACCCTGCTCGCCGAAATCACCTCCCAGTACCTGCGCACCAAGGGCTACGACGCCCGTGTGACCGGCGGCCTGGGCAGCAACCTGGCGCGTAGCGCCCAGGAAAGCGGGCAACTGGACCTGATCTGGGAATACACCGGCGTGTCGCTGGTGGCCTACAACCATATCGACGAGAAACTCGACAGCGAACAGTCCTACGCTCGGGTCAAAGAACTCGATGCGAAAAAAGGCTTGGTCTGGCTGTCGCCGTCGCGTTTCAGCAACACCTACGCACTGGCGCTGCCGGAGAAAGTTGCTGAGGAACATCCCGAGATCAACAGCATCAGCGATCTCACCAAAGCCATGGCCGAAGACACCAAAGAGCACCGCCTGGTCGCCCTGGACACCGAGTTCGCCAACCGCTCCGACGGCCTGGCGGGCATGGTCAAGCTGTACGACATGAACCTGACGCGCAACAACATCCGGCAGATGGACGCGGGCCTGGTCTACACCGCCCTGCGTAATGGCCAGGTGTTTGCCGGACTGGTCTACACCACCGACGGGCGCCTCAACGCCTTTAAGTTGAAGCTGCTCGAAGACGACAAGCACTACTTCCCGGATTACACCGCAGCCCCGGTGATCCGCCAGGAATACCTCGACAAACACCCGCAGCTGGCCGCCGAACTCAAGCCTTTGGCCAACCTGTTCGACGATGAAACCATGCGCCAACTGAACGCACGGGTCGACGTCGACCATGAAAGCCCGTCCGCCGTTGCCGCCGATTTCCTGCGCCAACATCCAATCAACTAAAAAGGAGAAGACATGGAATTTTTGAACGCCTTTTCCCATCTTGATTGGGCCCAGGTCCTGCACCTGACCTGGCAGCACATCACCCTGGTCGGCATCGCCGTGATCCTCGCGATCTTCATCGGCGTGCCCTTGGGCATTCTGATGACGCGCTTCCCGCCCCTGGCCGGCCCGTTGCAAGCCAGCGCCACAGTGTTGCTGACCGTGCCATCCATCGCGCTGTTCGGCCTGCTGCTGCCGTTCTACTCCAAGTTCGGCCAAGGCCTGGGGCCAATGCCGGCGATCACCGCCGTGTTCCTTTACTCCCTGCTGCCAATCATGCGTAACACCTACCTGGCCCTCACCGGCGTTGAGCCAGGCATTCGCGAAGCCGCACGCGGCATCGGCATGACCTTCGGCCAGCGCCTGCGCATGGTCGAACTGCCGATTGCGGTGCCGGTGATTCTCGCTGGCGTGCGTACCGCCGTGGTGATGAATATCGGTGTGATGACCATCGCCGCCACCATCGGTGCCGGTGGCCTGGGTGTACTTATTCTGGCTTCCATCAGCCGCAGCGATATGTCGATGCTGATCGTCGGCGCCGTACTGGTCAGTCTCCTGGCCATCTTCGCCGACCTGCTTCTGCAATGGCTGCAACGCTCGCTGACTCCAAAAGGATTGCTCAAATGATCGAACTTCAAAACCTGTCCAAGACTTTTCAAAGCAACGGCAAGACGGTCACCGCCGTCAACGATGTGAGCCTGACCGTCAACGAAGGCGAGATTTGCGTGTTCCTGGGGCCCTCGGGCTGCGGTAAGAGCACTACGCTGAAAATGATCAACCGACTGATCAAGCCCTCCTCGGGCAAGATTTTGATCAACGGCGAAGACACCACCGACCTCGACGAGGTGACCTTGCGTCGCAACATCGGCTACGTGATCCAGCAGATCGGCCTGTTCCCCAACATGACCATCGAAGAGAACATCGTGGTGGTGCCCAAGCTGCTCGGCTGGGACAAGCAGAAATGCCACGACCGCGCCCGCGAGTTGATGAGCATGATCAAGCTGGAGCCCAAGCAGTACCTGCATCGCTACCCGCGTGAATTGTCGGGTGGGCAGCAACAGCGCATCGGAGTGATCCGCGCCCTGGCGGCGGATGCGCCGCTGCTACTGATGGACGAGCCGTTCGGCGCGGTCGACCCGATCAACCGCGAGATGATCCAGAACGAATTCTTCGAGATGCAGCGCGCGCTGAACAAGACCGTGATCATGGTCAGCCATGACATCGACGAAGCCATCAAGCTGGGTGACAAGATCGCCATCTTCCGCGCCGGCAAGCTGCTGCAGATCGACCACCCGGACACGCTGCTGGCGCACCCGGCCGACGAGTTCGTCAGCAATTTCGTAGGCCAGGACAGCACCCTCAAGCGCCTGCTGCTGGTAAAAGCCGAAGACGCGGCGGACAACGCCCCGTCGGTGAGCCCGGAAACACCCGTGGCCGATGCGCTGGAATTGATGGACGAGCACGACCGCCGCTATGTGGTGGTCACCTGTTCGGAGAACAAGGCGCTGGGCTACGTACGCCGTCGCGACCTGCACCGCCAGGCCGGCACCTGCGGCCAGTACCTGCGCGAGTTCAATGCCACGGCGGCGTACGACGAGCATTTACGCATCCTGCTGTCGCGCATGTACGAGTTCAACCGTTCGTGGTTGCCGGTGATGGATGCCGAGCGCGTGTTCCTGGGTGAAGTGACCCAGGAGTCGATTGCCGAGTACCTGAGTTCCGGTAAATCCCGTGGCGGCAAGACCAGCATTGTCTCGCCTGCCGAAACTGCTTTGGCTTGATAGATCGCTATCGCAGGCAAGCCAGCTCCCACAGGGGAATGCATTCCAGCATAAGAATGCAGTTCAAATGTGGGAGCTGGCTTGCCTGCGATGAATACACCGCAAATCCACCTGATTGGCCCCATCCGGGGAACATCAATCCGTCACACCGGTCGGTTACATAAGTAGCTTCACGCGGCCGCGCGACGAACGCGTGCAAAAACGCGACATTTTTAGTTGATCCCACGCCCGCCAAGCCCTAAAGTTCGCGCCGAACGTCCATGCTGGAAACGATCCATCCGGCTCAAGTACTGACGACGAGACAGCAAGGCCAAGGGCAGCTTACCCCATGGCCTTTTTGCTTTCGGCGACATGCCTTGGGAAGTAGGCGAACCAAAGTGGGGATACGGAGGACGTTCATTTGCACCCATTGATTACTACTGTTTGCCCCTAGGAGTCCCCAGCATGTCGATCAACGTCGAAGATTATTTCGCGCGCGCCACTTTTGACAAAATGAAGGCGTTCGCCGACAAGCAAGAAACCCCGTTCGTGGTGATCGACACCGCGATGATCAGCCAGGCCTACGATGACCTGCGCGCCGGTTTCGAATTCGCCAAGGTGTATTACGCGGTCAAGGCCAACCCGGCCGTCGAGATCATCGACCTGTTGAAAGACAAGGGTTCGAGCTTCGACATCGCTTCGATCTACGAGCTGGACAAGGTCATGGACCGTGGCGTCAGCGCCGACCGTATCAGCTACGGCAACACCATCAAGAAATCCAAGGACATCCGCTACTTCTATGAGAAGGGCGTGCGCCTGTTCTCTACCGACTCCGAAGCCGACCTGCGCAACATCGCCAAGGCCGCGCCGGGTTCGAAAGTGTATGTGCGTATCCTCACCGAAGGCTCGACCACTGCTGACTGGCCGTTGTCGCGCAAATTCGGCTGCCAGACCGACATGGCCATGGACCTGCTGATCCTCGCCCGCGACCTGGGCCTGGTGCCTTACGGCATCTCGTTCCACGTCGGCTCGCAACAGCGCGACATCAGCGTGTGGGACGCGGCCATCGCCAAGGTCAAGGTGATCTTCGAACGCCTCAAAGAAGAAGACGGCATCCACCTGAAGCTGATCAACATGGGCGGCGGCTTCCCGGCCAACTACATCACCCGCACCAACAGCCTGGAAACCTACGCTGAAGAAATCATCCGCTTCCTCAAGGAAGACTTCGGGGACGACCTGCCGGAAATCATCCTGGAACCAGGCCGTTCGTTGATCGCCAACGCCGGTATCCTGGTCAGCGAAGTGGTGCTGGTGGCGCGCAAGTCCCGTACCGCCGTCGAGCGCTGGGTGTACACGGATGTGGGCAAGTTCTCCGGCCTGATCGAAACCATGGACGAAGCCATCAAGTTCCCGATCTGGACCGAGAAGAAAGGCGAGATGGAAGAAGTGGTCATCGCTGGCCCGACCTGCGACAGCGCCGACATCATGTACGAAAACTACAAGTACGGCCTGCCATTGAACCTGGCCATTGGTGATCGTCTGTACTGGTTGTCGACCGGTGCCTACACCACCAGCTACAGCGCGGTTGAGTTCAATGGGTTTCCGCCGCTGAAATCCTTCTACGTTTAACCCCACCCCCGATCGTTCCCACGCTCTGCGTGGGAACGCCTCCTGTGACGCTCTGCGTTACGCGCTCAAGTGCGGACGCGGAGCGTCCAGGGCGGCATTCCCACGCGGAGCGTGGGAACGATCAGCTCGTAGCTCGTTGCCGGTACAACTCGGCCATGGCGCGAATTCGCGGGTCATCCGCCCGTGCCAGCGCCTTGTGTGCCGTTTGCAGAAACTTGAGATTCCCGCCTGCCAGCGCCTTGTGCAACCATTCCAGCGCCGCGTCGATCTGGCCGCTGTCGGCCAGCACCGCCGCATGGCTGAACTGCCCACGAAAATCACCTGCCTCGGCTGAGCGGCGGTACCACTCAACGGCCGCCTCAACATCCTTGGGGCAATGCTGCCCGTCTTCCAGGTAACGCCCGAGCAGGTTCATCGACTTGGCATGGCCCTGTTCGGCAGCCTGGCGATACAGCGCCAGTGCTTGCGCCTGGTCTTCAACAACGCCACGGCCGGTAGCCAAGAGGTTGGCGTAGTTGTACTGCCCCCAATCCAACCCGGCGTGTGCCGCCAGGCGATATTCCCGTGCTGCGGCGGCTTCATCGACAGCGCAGCCCCAACCATGCTCCCGGCAACGCCCGATCATATTGCGCGCCATCAGGTGCCCGCCCTGCGCGGCAATCTGGAACCAGCGCAGCGCCAGGGCCTCATCGCGGGCAATGCCGCGCCCTTCCAGCAAGATTTGCCCGAGCAGGGCCTGGGCCTCGACCACACCGGCCTTGGCGGCGATCAGGATGGCCTGGGCGGCGCGCACCGGGGAGTCATCGAGCATGCTCTGCAATTGTTCGACATTGAGCACTTCTTCGCGGCGCAATAAAAAACCCATGCTCAGACCTCGACCCAGCGGCGCAACAGGTTGTGGTAGGTGCCGGTGAGCTGGATCAGCGCAGGGTGGTCGGGGACGTCGCGGGTCAGTTGCTGGATCGCGCCGTCCATCTCGAACAGCAAGGTGCGCTGGCTGTCTTCGCGCACCAGGCTTTGGGTCCAGAAGAACGAGGCATAGCGCGAGCCACGGGTCACCGCGTTGACTTTATGCAAGCTAGAGCCGGGGTACAGCACCATGTCGCCGGCGGGTAGCTTGACCCTCTGCAGGCCGAAGGTGTCCTGGATCTCCAGTTCGCCGCCGTCGTACTCGTCGGGATCGCTGAAGAACAGCGTGGACGACAGGTCGGTGCGCACGCGCTCGTGGCTGCCTTTGGGCTGGCGCACCGCATTGTCGATATGAAAGTCAAAACTGCCGCCAGCGGTGTAGCAGTTGAGCAGTGGCGGGAAGACTTTATGCGGCAGCGCGGCCGACATAAACAGCGGGTTGCTCCACAACCGCTCCAGCATGGCTGCGCCAATTTCCTTGGCCAACGGGTGACCTTCAGGCAATTGCAGGTTGTGCTTGGCCTTGGCCGACTGGTGACCGGCGGTGATTTTGCCGTCAGCCCATTCGGTCTCTTCCAGGGCCTGGCGAATGCGCAGCACCTCCTCGCGAGAGAACAGGCCGGGAATGTGCAGCAACATGGGGCAATACCTGCGATCAGAGAGGTGTCAATGGTATTGATTCTTATCCTCTCTGTAAAATACAGGGACGAACGAGAGCGCAAAATCCGTAACAAAAAAGTGTAAAGAATGTAAATTTGATGCGAATAGCAATATCTCGCAATTGATACAAAGTCTTGTTGGCCCTATATTCCGCGGCCTCACATCCTTGGGGAAGGGACACGTCATGTCGCGCACTATTCTAAAAATACCGGCCCGTTCGCCACGCATGCTGGCCTCCGCCATTGGCGTTGCCCTGAGTGCCGGCTCCGCCGCCCACCTGGCACAGGCCGCTGAAAATACCGAGCCAACAGGCGAGCGCAACCCTATCTCCCTCGGCGCCACCAACATCACCGGCCAGGAGCAGGACAACACCTCCTACCAGGTGGAGAAAGCCTCGTCGCAGAAGTACACCGCGCCGCTGGTGGACACGCCGCGCTCGGTCACTGTGGTGCCGCAACAAGTACTCAAGGACACCGCCGCCACCTCGCTGCAGGACGCGTTGCGCACCGTACCGGGTATCACCTTCGGCGCCGGTGAAGGTGGCAATCCTCAGGGCGACCGCCCGTTCATCCGTGGTTTCGACGCCCAGGGCGATACCTACCTCGATGGCGTACGCGATACCGGTGGCCAGAGCCGCGAGATCTTCGACATCGAGTCCATCGAAGTCAGCAAAGGCCCGAACTCTTCGTTCGGCGGCCGTGGCTCAGCCGGTGGCAGCCTCAACCTGGTGAGCAAGACCCCACAAGCGCGGGACTTCACCAACGGCGGCTTTACCTACGGCTCCGACCAGACCCGCCGCTACGTGCTCGACGTGAACCGCCAGTTCCTGGACGACAGCGCGGCATTCCGCCTGAACCTGATGAGCCATGAACAAAACGTGGCCGGCCGCGACGCGGTGAATTACGACCGTTGGGGCGTTGCGCCGTCGCTGACTTTTGGCTTGGGCACACCGACCCGTGTCAACCTCAGCTACTACCATATGGAAAGTGATGACCTGCCGGATTCGGGGATTCCCTACGGCTACGGTTCGTCGACCGCTACAGCCCACGTGCATGACAAACCCAACGACGGCGGCGACAGCAACAACTTCTACGGTTTGAAAAGCCGTGACTTCCGCAAGACCCGTGCGGACATCAGCACGTTCTCCATCGAACACGACTTGAACGACAACATGACGCTCAAGAACACCCTGCGCCACGGCAGCACCGGCCAGGACTATGTGCTTACTCAGCCGGATGACAGCAAGTTCAACGTCAACCGCTACGGCACTGTCTGGCGTCGCGCCAACAGCCGTGTCTCCACCACGACCACAACCACCAACCAGACCGATCTGTTTGGCAGCTTTCAGGCCTTGGGCTTCAAGCACACTTACTCCACCGGCCTGGAATTTACCGGCGAAGAAACCCGTGTCAGCGGCTACACCGTCAGCCCTAACGCCAACCCGGTGTGCACAACGCCCAAGGGCAGCCTGGGCGGCCAGTGCACCTCACTGAGCAACCCGAACCCCGACGACGCCTGGAACGGCAGCATCGCGCGCAACTACAACGGTACCAACACCAAGGCCACCAGCCGCGCCGCCTACGTGTTCGATACCATCGAACTCGATCCAAAATGGCTACTGAACGTGGGGTTGCGCTACGACACCTTTGACACCGAAGCCAACACCAACGCCGTCGCCGGGCGCACCAAGATCAAGGACGACAGCCAGTTCTTCAACTGGCAGGCCGGCCTGGTGTGGAAGCCGGTGGAGAACGCCAGCATCTACGCCTCTTACGCCACATCGGCCACGCCAGCCGGTGGCCTGGTAGGCGAAGGATCCGACGGCAACCCGCTGTCTGCCGGTGCCGCCACCAGCGACTTGCAGCCAGAAGAAACCGTCAACTACGAACTGGGCACCAAGTGGGACCTGTTCCACGACCGCCTGTCCCTGACCGCAGCCGTGTTCCGCACCGAGAAGAAAAACACCCGCATCCTGGTGGATGCGCTCACCTACCAGAACGCCGGGGAATCTCAGGTCGACGGCATCGAGTTGTCCGCCAGCGGCAAAATCACCGATCAATGGCAGGTGTTTGCGGGATACAGCTATCTGGACAGCGAACTGGTCAAATCCGGCCTCAACGGGCGTAATGGCGTAGTCAGTGCAGGCTCCAACAAAGGCAACCAAATGCCCAACACGCCGAAGAACTCCTTCAGCCTGTGGACCACCTACGACATCACGCCCAAGCTGACCGTCGGCGGCGGCGCCTTCTACGTCGATGAGGTTTACGGTGATGTCGGCAACACGGTGTATGTACCCTCCTACACCCGCTACGACGCCATGGCCAGCTACAAGCTGACCAAGAACGTCGACCTGCAACTGAACGTGCAGAACCTGACCGACAAGACCTACTACGACAAGGCCTTCTCCACGCATTTCGCCAACCAGGCGGCCGGTCGTACGGCATTGTTGACCACCAGCTTCCACTTCTAAAAGCGGTCAAGGTTCAGCCAGGAGCCCCACACATCGGATGCGTGGGGCTTTTGCGTGTTTCCCGGCAACTCACGGCATAATGCGCGCCGTGATCAGATATCCAGCTAAGCGAGGCGCTCCGACGTGTTGAAGAAAACCCTGTTCCAGTTGCATTGGTTCTTCGGCATCACGGCCGGGCTGGTGCTGGCCTTGATGGGGGTCACCGGGGCCGCGTACTCGTTCCAGGACGAGATCCTGCGGGCGCTCAACCCCACCGTGTTGAGCGTGCAGAAACGCGAGGCCGGTGTACTGCCGCCCGCCGAGCTGGTACGCAAATTGGAAGCGGCCGAAGGCAAGACCGTGGCCATGCTGTGGGTAGAAAGCGAGAGCGGCAACGCCGGCCGCGTGTCCTTCACCCCGCCGCCTGGCGAGCGCCGTGGCCAGATGCGCTACTTTGACCCGTACACCGGCGACTACCTGGGCGACGCGGTCGGCCAGGACCTGTTCGGTTTTATCCTGCAACTGCACCGCTTCCTCGCCATCGGCGACACCGGGCGCAACATCACCGGCGCCTGCACCCTGATCCTGCTGTTCTTTTGCCTCTCCGGCCTGTACCTGCGCTGGCCGCGCCAGGTGAAAAGCTGGCGTGTCTGGCTGACCCTGGACTGGCGCAAAAAGGGCCGCAGCTTCAATTGGGACCTGCACTCGGTATTCGGCACCTGGTGCCTGCTGTTTTATCTGTTGGCAGCGCTGACCGGGCTGTATTGGTCGTACGACTGGTACAACCGTGGCGTGACCAAACTGCTGTCCGACGCGCCGCAGAACGAGCGCATGCGCAAGCGCGGCCCAGCCCCCGCAGGCCCGGCTCCGGTGGCCAACTACGACGCGATCTGGAGCAGCATCTACAGCAACGCCGGCCCCGACTTGAGCGCCTATAACATTCGGATGCCCGCGGTCGCCGGGCAACCGGCCACCGTGTATTACCTGCTCACTTCATCGCCCCATGACCGTGCGCTGAACCAGATCAACCTGGACCCGGCCACAGGCGAGGTCAAATCTCACGAGCGCTACGCCAGCAAAAGCCTCAAGGCGCAGTTGCTGACGAGCGTGTATGCGCTGCACACCGGCAGCTATTTCGGCCTGGTCGGGCGCATCGTCCTCACCGTCAGCTCACTGCTTATGCCGCTGTTTTTCATCACGGGTTGGCTGCTGTACCTGGACCGACGCCGCAAAAAGCGCCAGGTCCGCGATGCCCGCAAAGGCCTGACAGATAACCACAGCGATGCCCCGGCCTGGCTGATCGGCTTCGCCAGCCAGAGCGGCTTTGCCGAACAACTGGCCTGGCAAACGGCCGGGCAACTGCAGGCTGCGGGCCTGGCGGTGAAGGTGCAGCCCCTGGGCAGTGTCAGCCGCGACGACCTCAGCCAATCGCAGAACGCGCTGTTCGTGGTCAGTACTTTTGGCGACGGCGAAGCGCCCGACAGCGCCCGAGGTTTCGAGCGTAGCGTGCTCGGCCAGGCGCTATCCCTCAAAGACTTGAACTACTCGGTGCTGGCCCTGGGTGACCGGCAGTACGAACATTTTTGCGGCTTTGCCCGGCGCCTGCATTTCTGGCTGACCAACCAGGGCGGCACCCCGCTGTTTGCCCCGGTGGAAGTCGACAGCGGCGATACACTGGCGCTGCAGACCTGGCAACAGCAACTGGGCCAGCTCACCGGGCATGCGCCGGCAGCGGCCTGGCCGACGGCCCAGTACGAAAACTGGACCCTGAGCCAACGCACCCTGCTCAACCCCGACAGTGTCGGCTCGCCCGTCTACCTGCTGGGCCTCACATCCACGTCTGCGCACAGCTGGCTGGCCGGCGACCTGGTGGAAGTCCTGCCGCGCAATTGCCCCTGGGCCATCGAACACTTCCTGGCCGGCCTGGGCTTGGTCGGCAGCGACGGTGTGGTGATCGACGGCGTCGCCCACACCCTTGATCAGGCCCTGGCCACGCGCCAACTGCCGGAAAACCGCACACACCTGGTCGGCCTGCACGCCCAGGCATTGGTGGATGCGCTGGTCCCCCTGGGCATGCGCGAATACTCCATCGCCTCGATTGCCAGCGACGGCGTGCTGGAGCTGATTGTGCGCCAGGAGCGCCACCCCGACGGCAGCCTGGGGCTTGGCTCCGGCTGGCTGACTGAACACGCCGCCCTCGGCTCGGCCATCAGCCTGCGTCTGCGGCGCAACAGCGGCTTCCATTTGCCCGACGCGCCTGTGCCGCTGATTCTGCTGGGCAACGGCACCGGGCTTGCGGGCCTGCGCAGCTTGCTCAAAGCACGCATTGCCGACGGCCAGCAGCGAAACTGGCTGCTGTTCGGCGAGCGCAATATCGCCCACGACTACCTGTGCCAGGACGAACTGCAAGGCTGGCTCGCCAGTGGAGACCTGGCCCTGCTGGACCTGGCATTTTCCCGCGATCAAGAGGAGAAGATCTACGTACAGGATCGCCTGCGCGAGTCAGCGGATGTGCTGCGCAAATGGCTCGCGGACGGCGCAGCGATTTATGTGTGTGGCAGCTTGCAGGGGATGGCGACGGGGGTGGATCAGGCACTGAAAGACATCTTGGGCAATGAGGCGCTGGAGCGCCTGATCGAACAGGGTCGCTATCGCAGGGATGTCTATTGATATTTGATCGTTCCCACGCTCCGCGTAGGAATGCCGCCCTGGACGCTCCGCGTCCGCTCTTGACGGCGTGACGCGGAGCGTCACAGGATGCGTTCCCACGCAGAGCGTGGGAACGATCAGGCCGGTTGCAGCTTTTGCTCGAACACCGAGACTCCATCGAGATCGCGCAGCATCACCGTCAACTCCGCCGTCTGCCCATCAATCTGCACTTCACCAAAAAACTGAAAGCCCGCAAACGGCGAGGTGTTCTGTGCCGGTGGCGCCTTCTGGAATACCACGTGCGGGCCGAAGGTTTTATCCAGTGGGTTGGGCCCGAAACTCCCGGCATTCAACGGCCCCGCCACAAACTCCCAGAACGGCTCGAAATCCTGGAACGCCGCGCGGTCAGGATGATAGTGATGCGCCGCACAGTAATGCACATCGGCCGTCAGCCACAGGTGGTTGCGCACCTTGTGCTCATGCAGGAACCCCAGCAGTTCGGCGATCTCCAGCTCACGCCCTTGCGCCGGGCCAGGGTCGCCATTGGCGATCGCTTCCCAACGCGCCACGCCGGGGCTGACTTCACCGTCGGGCACGCCCAGACCGATGGGCATGTCGGCGGCGACCACCTTCCACTGCGCTTGCGAGGCCTTGAGCCCGCGTTTGAGCCAGTCCAACTGTTCCCGCCCGAGGAAGGGTTTTTCCGCGCCCAGGTTGTCGTCATTCGGCCCACGATAGCTGCGCATATCCAACACAAACACATCCAGCAGCGGCCCATAACTGAGCTTGCGATAAATGCGCCCGCCACCGTCGGCGCTCTGTCGGCGCATGGGTGAATATTCCAGCCAGGCCTGGCGGGCACGGCCCACCAAGGTATTGATGTCGCGGGTCTGGTAACGCTCATCCAACTGCTTGCTCGATGACCAGTTGTTGATCACCTCGTGATCGTCCCACTGCCAGATCTGCGGTACCTCGGCATTGAAGCGGCGCACGTTTTCATCCAGCAGGTTGTAGCGGTAATTACCGCGATATTCATCGAGGGTTTCCGCGACTTTGCTTTTGGCTTCAGTGGTAATGTTGCGCCAGATGCGCCCGCCTTCAGTGGTGAGCTGCGCGGGGACCGGGCCGTCGGCATAGATGGTGTCGCCGCTGTGGATAAAAAAGTCCGGCAGACGCAAGCGCATGGCTTCATAGATGCGCATGCCACCGATGTCCGGGTTGATGCCGAAGCCTTGGCCGACGGTGTCGCCGCTCCACACAAAACGGATATCACGCCGCTGTTGCGGCACGCTACGCAGGTGCCCGAACCAGGGTTCACTGGCAATGCCGGTCTGGGCGTCTTCGAAATGCACGCGGTAGAAAATCGCCTGGTCGACCGGCAGCCCGGTGAGCTCGACACGGGCGGTAAAGTCGGTGCGGCTGTCGGCCAGGGGCGAGACGAATCGGCGCGGGTTGCTGAACACGCTGCGGGTATCCCACTCCACCACCATCTTCGCCGGGCGGTCACTGCGGCTCCAGATCATTGCGCGATCGCCCTGCAGGTCGCCCGATTGCACGCCGTCAGTGAGTTGCGGTCGGTCCTTCACCGAAGCGATCACCGCCGGCGCCAGGCCCGGCAACAGCAGGCCAGCGCCCACAGCTTGCATCACACGGCGGCGACCGAGATCGAAGTGGCTCATGCAGGTGCCCTCTTGAGTATCAAAAGGGCCACTAAAGCACGACGGGATGAAGCGCATGTGACACCGATTAGCAGAACGGTCGAGTTCACCTGTGGGAGCTGGCTTGCCTGCGATGCAAACACCTCGGTGTATCAGGCAAACCCCGTCGAGGCTATCGCAGGCAAGCCAGCTCCCACATTTTCTGCCAGTGTCAGGCAGTCACGGCCAGTTCGGCCGCTTCCGGTCGCTTGAGCACGGCATACACCAAGCCGGTCAACACACTGCCCGCCACAATCGCCAACAAATACAACAACGCATGGTTCATCGCATTCGGAATCACCAACACAAACAACCCGCCATGGGGCGCGGCGAGTTTGCAGCCGAAGTACATCGACAGCGCACCGGTCAACGCGCCACCGGCGATGCTGGCCGGGATGACGCGCAGCGGGTCTTTGGCGGCGAAGGGAATCGCGCCTTCGGAGATAAAGCACAGCCCCAGGATCATCGCCGCCTTGCCGGCCTCGCGCTCGGTCTGGGCGAACTTGCGCCGGGCCAGCAACGTGGCGATGCCCATGCCAATTGGCGGCACCATGCCGGCGGCCATGGTCGCGGCCATCGGCGCGCCGCTCGACGCGGCCAGCAGGCCAACCGAGAACGCATAGGCCGCCTTGTTGATCGGCCCGCCCAAGTCCACGCACATCATGCCGCCGAGCAGAATGCCCAGCAGCACCGCGTTGGTGGTGCCCATGGTGCTGAGGAAATCCGTCAGGCCCGTGAGCAAGCGGGCGACCGGTGGGCCCACCAGGTAGATCATCACAAGCCCGGTAAACAGGCTCGCCAGTAACGGGATGATCAGGATCGGCTTGAGCGCTTCCAGGCTCTGGGGCAGTTGCACTGCGCGGCTGATCAGTTTGACGCAATACCCGGCGACGAAGCCGGCCAGGATGCCGCCGATAAACCCAGCCCCCAGCGTCCCAGCCAGCAGCCCGCCGATCATGCCGGGCGCAAGGCCAGGACGGTCGGCAATCGAGTAGGCGATGTAGCCCGCCAGCAACGGCACCATCAACAGGAACGCCTGGTCACCCACGGATTTGAGCGCCGCCGCCAAGGTGCCGGGCTGCTCGAAAGCATGGATGCCGAACACAAACGACAAGGCGATCAGCAAGCCCCCCGCCACCACCATCGGCAACATATACGACACGCCGGTGAGCAGGTGTTTGTAGACGCCGGTTTTCTCCGCCTTGGCCGGTGTACCGCCGGCCGCGCTTTCCACCGCGCCTTCGGCTAGGGCTTTGTTGAGGATGGCTTCGGATTGCTTGAGGGCAATGCCGGTGCCACAGCGGTAAATCTTCTTGCCGGCGAAACGCTCGGTGGCCACCTCGATATCGGCCGCCAGCAACACCACATCGGCATCGGCAATCGCTTGCGGGCTCAACGGCGTGCGGGCGCCCACCGAACCTTGGGTCTCGACCTGCAGGTCATAACCCAGGCGCTGAGCAGTCTGCTGCAAGGCTTCGGCGGCCATGAACGTGTGGGCCACACCGGTGGGGCACGCGGTAATCGCGACGATACGCGGCGCAGCCTTGGCCGCCACCGGGGCGGCGTCGGCGACATACACCCGGGCTTCTTCGGCGCCCCGGCGCAGCACGCCTTCGACATCCGCCAATGCCTGGGCCGGTGTGCTCTGGAACACACGCTTGCCGACAAACCGCTGCATATCCACCGGGGTACTGCTGACCAGCAGCACCCACTCGGCATCATCAATCGTCGCCTGGGACAACTGGCGCTCCGGGCGCTGTACATCGACGACTTCAACACTGGTGTGCAAGCCCATGCGCTGGGCGGCGGCGTCCAACAAGCGGGCGCACAGCACACTGGTGACCATGCCGTTCGGGCAGGCGGTAACAATGGCTAACTTCATCACAAACCCTCTTATTGTTCTGTCAGCGTGCGCACATCGACGCCGCTTTCGAGATGCGCCAACTGCGCGTCATCGCTGATGCCAAAACCGATCTGTGTCACCGCCATCGCGGCAATCGCCGTGGCCCGGCGCAAGGTGTGCTCCGGCGTATCGCCACTGAGCAAACCGTGGAGCATCCCGGCCAGCAGCGAGTCGCCGGCGCCCACGGTACTGGCCACTGCCACCTTGGGCGGCGTGGCGTGCAGCGCCGCACCCGGGCGGTACCAGGTCACGCCTGCGGCCCCATCGGAGACCACCACATGTTCGACGCCTTGCTGATGCAGGCGGCTGATGGCATCGGTGGCGTTACCCAAGGCCTCGGCCAACTCTTCGGTATTGGGTTTGACCAGCCACGGGCCAACCTCCAACCCCAGGCGCAGCGCTTCGCCGCTGGTGTCCAGGGCGACTTTCAAACCGAGGTCCTTCAACGCCTCCAGCAAACCTTTAAACCACTGCGGGCTGACGCCGCGCGGCAAGCTACCGGCCACCACGACCGCATCGAACTCCGGGCCAATGATCGCGACCATCTTGAGCAGCGCTTTTAGCGCCTCTTCAGTCACCAGCGGCCCCGGTGCATTGATGTCGGTGACACGCCCATCCTGTTCGGCAATCTTGATGTTGCTACGGGTTTCGCCGGGAACCCGGATGAAGGCATCGCCAAACCCACGGCGCTTGATCAGCGCATTGAAAGCCTGGGGGTTGGCGCTGCCGAGGAACCCGCCCACGCTGACGTAATGGCCCAGGTCCGCCAGCACTTGCGCCACATTCACGCCCTTGCCGGCCGCGTGGGTGAGCATCGCTTCACTGCGATTGACCTCACCGGGTTGCAGGTGCGCCAGACGTACCGTGAGGTCCAACGCCGGGTTCAGCGTCAGGGTCAGAATATTCGCCATCTACACGGCCTCCACTAGGGCACGCACTTCAGCGGGCGAACCCACCGCCAGTGCTTGTTGCGCCAGGCCCTGGGCCTCGCTCAGACTGAATTCACGCACCCGCGCCTTCACTTCAGGAATGCTGCGGGCCGACACGCTCAACTCATCCACGCCCAGGCCGACCAGCACCGGCACCGCCAGCGGGTCCGCCGCCAACTCGCCGCACACGCCTACCCATTTGCCGTGGGCATGGGCGGCGCGTACGGTGATGTCGATCAGTTGCAGGACTGCCGGGTGCAAGCCATCGGCCTGGGCCGACAGGGTCGGGTGGCCGCGGTCAATGGCCAAGGTGTATTGGGTCAGGTCGTTGGTGCCGACGCTGAAGAAGTCGACTTCCTTGGCGAGGACCGGCGCCAGCAGCGCGGCTGAGGGCACTTCGATCATGATCCCCAGTTGCAGGTCTGCCACTGGGATCTCCAGGCGCAGGCGCTCGGTCATGTCCCGGGCGGCGCGCCACTCATCCACGCTGCCGACCATGGGGAACATGATGCGCAGCGGGCGGTTGTCTGCTGCACGCAGCAATGCGCGCAGTTGCGCTTCCATGATCTGCGGGCGTTGCAACGTCAGGCGAATGCCGCGCACACCCAGAAAGGGGTTTTCCTCTTCGGCGATCGGCCAATAGGGCAAAGGCTTGTCGCCGCCCACATCCAGGGTGCGCACCACCAACGGGCGACCATTGAGGCCGTCGAGTACGCGACGGTATTCGGCCTCCTGAGTGGCCTCGTCTGGCGCCTGGGGGTGGGCCATGAAAATCAGTTCGGTGCGCAACAGGCCAATGCCTTCGGCGCCCTGTTCCACTGCGCTGGCCACCCCGGCGCTTTCGCCAATATTGGCGAACACTTCCACGGCGTGGCCGTCACGGGTCAGCGCCGCTTCATGGCGCTGGGCCGATGCGGCTTGCAAGCGCTGTTCGCGGCTGTCGCGCTCCACGGTGGCCCGTTGCAGGGTGGCGGCGTCGGGGTCCACATGCAGGCGACCACGCTGGCCATCGAGCAACAGTGGCGTGCCGGCGTTGAGCAATAACACCGCAGCGCCAGCGCCGACCAAGGCCGGAATGCCCAGGGCGCGGGCAACAATGGCGCTGTGAGCGGTGGCGCCGCCCCGGGCGGTGAGAATGCCGGCAACGCGGGCCGGGTCCAGGCGCGCCACGTCAGAAGGGCCGACCTCTTCCATCACCAGGATGTAGGGCTCGCTCGGTTCCTGCACGCTCTGGACGCCGCACAACTGGGCCAGCACGCGGCGGCCGATGTCACGCAAGTCGGCAGCACGCTCGGCCAGCAAGGCATCCTGCAAGGCTTCCTGTTGCTTGGCAGCGGCTTCGATCACGCTCATCCAGGCGGCTTCGGCGCTTTCGCCCTGCTTGAGGCGGGTGTCGACTTCGTCGGTCAGTTCCGGGTCGTCGAGCATTTCCTGGTGGGTGATGAAAATCTCGCGGATGGCCTTGGCCTGGCTACGCTCGATCAAGCCCTGGATATCCGTGCGCACGTCGCTCAAAGCGGTGTGCAGGCGCTGGCGTTCGGCGGCGGCGGATTCGCCCCGTAGCGGGTAATCGAACACCTGCGGCACCTGGATATGAGCCGGGCCGATCGCGATACCCGGCGCGGCGGCAATGGCCTGGAGTTGGCTACCGCTCAGTGGCGCGCTGAGCACCGGTTCGATATCGACCTGTGCGGGCTGTGCGCTCACCGTGGGCAAGGGCTCGACCTCTTCGCCAAGGCCCTCTTGCACGGCGGCCAAGAGGGCGGGCAGTGCATCGCCGGCCACCGTCGGCTCGGCCACAAACTCCAGCACCTGGCCACGACGTGCGCCGAGGCTGAGCAACTTGCTCAGGCTTTTGACCGACACGGCGCCCACCGCGCCATCGACGATACGTACGCGGATATCGCCGTCAAAACTTTTCGCCAATTGCGCCAGGATCTTGGCCGGGCGCGCGTGCAGGCCGTGGGCGTTGGCCAGGGTAATACGGGCGCTGGGCCAGTCCGGCGGCAGTTCACCGCCCAGCACTTCCAGCACCGCGCGGCTGCTGGTGGCGCGTCCCAACTCCTGGCCGCGCCCTTCAATCAGCAAGGCACACAGGCGTTCAAGCAGGGTCTGGTGCGCTTCACCGAGGCTCGCCAGGCAGAACAGGCCGTGCAAGGGCTGGCCGAGGTAACGCATAGGTTTGTCCGGCGTCACAAAGGCCAGGCCCGGACGCTTGACCGTCTGCTCGCTGTGCAACCACCACAGGCCATCGCCCAGGGGCAGCGCGTCGACTTGCTGCAATACGGCGGCAAAGCCATTGCTCACGCAGTCGGCCTGGCGCAGCAGGCGCGCACCGCGCCACACCAACTCTTCAAAATCATCGGCCGACACGCCCAGGCTGATCATCTGCGCATCCAGCGCCAGTTCCTGGGGCGCGCCTTGCAACAGTTTCAACAGCGCTTCGGCGCTGCCGGCACGGCGCAACGCCTGGCCCAGGTCGGTTTCGCCGAGGGCACGGGTGAGCAGTTGCAACAGGCGCAGGTGTTCATCGGATTTAGCCGCGATGCCAATCGCCAGGTAAACGATCTGGCCATCACCCCAGTCCACCCCTTCGGGGAACTGCAGCAGGCGCACACCGGTGGAAAACACTTGGTCGCGGGTTTCTGGCGTGCCATGGGGGATAGCAATGCCTTGGCCGAGAAAGGTCGAACCTTGGGCTTCACGGGCTTGCAAGCCACTGAGATAACCTTCGGCAACCAGGCCATCGGCCACTAATTTGTCAGCGAGCAGGTGCAAGGCAGCAGATTTATCCACAGCCACCTGGCCCATGGATATCTGCTCTACAGTGAGCTCAAGCATGCCGTTCTCCTAGTTAGTGCGACAGGCGCACTAGGTATTGTTGTAGGTAAATATGATCAAAATTAACTGACTGAGCGGTCAATTGGCAGTGGTCACTCAGTAGCGAACATCGTAAAAATACGCTTGCTGAAACGTTTAATCTAGAATTTATGGCAGATTACGCGTTAATTACGCAAGCTTGAAGGGCCACTCGGCGCTTGCTGTGGGACATTGGTCGAATGCTGGAATCGGTTACGATTGGACAAAATGTCGGGGCGAGCGCCAAAAAACAAGGAAATCCCGGTTTGAAACTCAGTGATATCGCACGTCTGGCCGGTGTGTCCGTTACCACCGCCAGCTATGTCATCAATGGCAAGGCCGAACAGCAGCGCATCAGCAACGCCACCGTTGAGCGTGTGCGTGCCGTGGTCCAAGCCCATGGCTTTACCCCCAACCCTCAAGCCGCGGGGCTGCGCAGCCGGCATACGCGGACCTTGGGGTTCATCCTGCCAGACCTGGAAAACCCCAGCTACGCACGCATCGCCAAACTGCTGGAACAAGGTGCGCGGGCGCGGGGCTATCAGTTACTGATCGCCAGCTCCGATGACGAAGCGGACAGCGAGCGCCAACTGCTGCAACTGTTCCGGGCGCGGCGTTGCGATGCGTTGTTCGTCGCCAGTTGCCTGCCGGCCAGCGATGACAGCTATCGCGAGCTGCAGGCCAAGGGGCTGCCGGTGATTGCCATCGACCGGGAGATGGAGCCGAACCAGTTCTGCTCCGTGGTCAGCGACGACCACCAGGCCTGCCAGCAACTCACTAGCAGCCTGCTGCAACCGTTGCCCAAGCAGATCGCGCTGATCGGCGCACGGCCCGAGCTGAGCATCAGCCAGGCGCGTACCGCCGGTTTCCGCGATGCGCTGCAAGGCTTTACGGGCGAAGTGATCATCGAACAGGGCGAAGCCTTCAGTCGCGACTGCGGCCGAGAGCTGATGGAGCAATTGCTGCAACGCCTGGGGCATCTGCCGGACGCGCTGGTAACCACCTCCTACGTACTGCTCCAAGGCGTGTTTGATGCGCTGCATGACTTCCCTCTCAAGTCACGCCCCCTGCGCCTGGGCACCTTCGGCGATACCCAGTTGCTGGATTTCCTCCCGCTGCCGGTCAACGCCATGGCCCAACAACATCAGTTGATTGCCGAGACCGCCCTGCGCCTGGCCCTGGCCGCCGTTGAAGAAGAACAGTACCAACCCGGCGTGCATGCGATTGGCCGGACCTTCAAGCAGCGTATCCACGAGGCCTGAGCGTGGAGCTGATCGACACCCACACGCATCTGGACTTCGAGGACTTCGACCAGGATCGCACGCACGTCCTCGCCCACAGCCGTGAACTCGGCGTGCGGCGCCTGGTGGTGCTGGGGGTGTACCAGAAAAATTGGCAGCGGCTGTGGGACTTGGTGCAACAGGACGAAGGCTTGTTCGCCGCTTTTGGCTTGCACCCGGTGTATCTCGATGAGCATCGCCCCGCCGACCTGCTGGAGCTGGGCGACTGGTTGACGCGCCT
The DNA here is from genome assembly GCF_001320835.1 of Pseudomonas sp. NBRC 111138. NCBI lineage: Bacteria > Pseudomonadati > Pseudomonadota > Gammaproteobacteria > Pseudomonadales > Pseudomonadaceae > Pseudomonas > Pseudomonas sp. NBRC 111138. The sequence goes on from NZ_BCBO01000070.1 coordinate 20,261, forward strand.
GCATGGCCACCGGCAACTGTGCGCCGTGGGCGAAATTGGCCTGGATTACTTTCTTGAACAGTTGGACCACGAGCGCCAGCAACCGCTATTTGAAACCCAGCTGAAACTCGCGGTGGATTTCCAGCTGCCGGCCCTGCTCCACGTTCGCCGCAGCCACGCCGCGGTAATTGCCACCTTAAAGCGTATCCGCCTACCCAGAGGCGGCATCATCCATGCGTTCGCCGGCAGCGTTGAAGAGGCACGCGAGTACATCAAGCTCGGGTTCAAACTGGGCCTGGGTGGCGCTGCCACCTGGCCCCAGGCCCTGCGCATGCACCGGGTACTGGCCCAATTGCCCCTCGACGCCGTGGTGCTGGAGACCGACTCGCCGGATATGGCCCCGGCCATGTACCCCAACCAGCGCAATAGCCCGCAGCACCTGCCAGACATCTGCACGGCCCTGGCCGAGCGCATGGGTATCAGCCCTCTATTGCTGGCTGAGGCGAGCACACGCAATGCGTGCGAGCTGTTCAACTGGTAGCGCACTGATGGCCTGCAAGTTCAAGGTCATTGTCTGGCGATGACGGGCGTAGCGCACCACCAGCAAATGGATCAACACCGCGACCAGTGAAATGTTGAACTGCGCGATGACACTGAGCAGCCCCAGCCACTCGGCGACCAAGGCCACCAGCAAGGTCGCGCACGTCAGCATGATCATGCTCGGCCGCACCAGCGCCCATTGGTCCAGGGCCCTGAATTGGCGCAACTGCTTGACGCAGCCCAACTGCAACCCGCAGTGGCAATACATACAGTCAAACGGCACATCGATTGCGATGGCGTTCAGTTGCCAAGGCTTGAGTTCAAACGTCATGTTGCACTGGGCGCAATGCCCCCTGATACCGATTGCGGCGGCCATCGTTTTGTCCCCTCGTGACCGTGACGGATGAAATAAATTTTCACCTATTCACGCCCCGATAAAACACGCATCGGTAAATCAAGACATGGGCCACAGGGCCCGTGGCTCCGCCCTTCAGAACCTCCCTACACCCGAAACGCACCAATCAATTGCTTCAACTCAACCACCTGGGTTGCCAGTTGTCGACTGGCCGCTTCCGTGTGCTGGGCGCCTTGCGCTGCATGCTCGCCAGCACGGTTGATTTCGACAATGTTCTGGTCGATGTCGTGGGCGACCGCCGTTTGCTGCTCCACGGCGGCGGCGATTTGCTGGTTCTGATCGACGATCATCCCAACTGCCCCCAGGATATTTTCCAAGGCTTGCTGGACTTTTTCCGACTGCCCCACCGTGCCATTCGCCATTTCATGGCTGCTGCCCATGGCCTTCACCGCCGCGCCCACGCCGCTGTGCAAGCGGCTGATCATCTGCTCGATTTCCTCGGTGGAGTGCTGGGTGCGCCGAGCCAGGGTGCGCACCTCGTCGGCCACCACCGCAAAACCACGCCCTTGGTCACCGGCGCGCGCGGCTTCGATGGCCGCGTTGAGCGCCAGCAGGTTGGTCTGCTCGGCAATGCTCTTGATCACTTCCAGGACGCTGCTGATGGACTGGCTGTCGGCAGCCAGTTGGTTGATCACCCGCACCGATTCGTCAATCTCCGCCGCCAGGCGGGCGATGCCGCCTTGCTGGGATTGCACCAGCGCACGCCCGGTGACCGTTTCATCATTGACGCTCTGGGCACTACTGACCGCCGCCGCCGCGCTGCGCGCCACCTCTTGGGCAGTGGCGGACATCTGGTTCATCGCGGTCGCCACTTGTTCGATCTGGCTGCGCTGGCCGGACACCGCCTGGTTACTCTGTGCCGACACCGCCTGCACCTGGCCGGCCTGCAGCTCCACCTGGCTGACCGTATGCCCAACACGTTCGATCAGGTCATGAATCTTGGCCACGGTGCCATTGAACACCTGGCCCAAGTCGCCCAGCTCGTCGCGGCTTTGAGCAACGAAGGTGACCGTCATGTCACCAGCCGCCACTTTGTCCATCATCGCCCCCAGGCGGCGCAAGGTGGTACGAGTGGAGACAAAAAAACCGGCATAGAGATAGAAAATCAACGCAAACACCGCCGCCAGGGCCGTGACCAGCAACACCATATGTAGGCGGTTTTGCGCCAGGCGCTGCTGCAACTGCTGCCCGAGGAACGCCAGGGTGGCGTCATCCAATTGATAGGTCTTGGCCATCAACTGGCTGACGCCGTCATAAAAACCCTGCCAAGACGTATCGAGGGTCTCGGCCATCACCACCTGCTCTTCAAAAAACTCACTGCCTTGCTTGAGGCTGGCCTGGCTGGCTTGCGCAGAAACCTCAAGGGCCGCATGCGCGGCCTGGCTGGCGCCCAGCGCGTCCTGCAGCTTCAAGCCATATTCCCCGTGGAGTTTTTCCAGCTGCTGCAGCAGTTCGTCAAAACGGGTGCTGGAGGATGAATTGATAAAGCCCTGCCCCAGGGAGTACGCGCCCATCGCACGGCCTTCGCCCAAGGCCTGGGTGACTTGAGGGGTGACGGTGGTGATCAGGTCGCTGAGCTGGCGCAGGTCACTTTGCGGATCACGGCTCAAGCCGGCTTGGCTGGCAATGATCTGGCTGAACATCTGGGCCTGGTTGAGTAACTTGCCGATCAACGCCGCTTTGTTGAGCAACGAGGTTTCTTGCTGCTGGGCCTTGAACGCGGCGATCAACTCGTCGCGCTTACTGTCGAAGACGGCAACTTGCTCGGGCTGGGTCGCAATGGCGTGCAGGCCCTGCAAGCGCTCCATCACACTGGCTTCCAAGGCGCTGATCCTAGTCTCCAGGTCTGCTGCTTTTCCGGACTGGCCGAGGGTGGCATTGATCTCTACCTGGTTGTTGAGGGTTTCCAGATCGCGGCGCAACGCCAGGCTGCTGCCGAGCAGGTCGAGACTCTGCAGTTCGACCCGGGTGCCCTGGTATTCGCGCCACGAATCGCGCACCAGGTAATAGTTGGTCGCCAGCATCGGCAGCAGGAACAGCACGCTGATCAGGCTGAACTTCATGCCGAAGCTCAGGCGGTTCATCAGCGCGACGGCGGGATAGAGCAAGCTCTTCACAGGTGACCTCCCCTTCTTTTATTTTTATTGAGGCGCAGGGCGGCGGCAGATAGCCACTATTTGGCGCGCTATCTGTATAGCTCAATTCGAAAGGGAGTTTTGTAACGTAAGGTTAACGGCGTGTCTGGAGGCCAAATGTGGCAAGGGGAAAGCCCTAACGCCATGTAGGAGCGAGCTTGCTCGCGAAAGACTCACAGACGCCGCGTTTATTCAGGACGCACGCGTTATCGTTGACGTTTTTCGCGAGCAAGCTCGCTCCTACCATCAGGGCAACACCGTCCAGATGGCAAACCCGGCATACCACAGCACCGCCGCACGCAGCAGCAGCTCCCACAGGCGATCCAGGCTGTTGATGCCATCGGCCCCCACCACTGGCGCAGGAATTTCCGCGGCGGCCAGGCCGACTTTTTCCACCAACTGTGCCGCGCTGATGTCCCAGCTCAACAGTTCGTGAAGCATCACACGGCTGACCCCGACGAAATTGCCCACCAAGGCAAAGCTGGCCGCCAGCAGGCGTACCGGCAACCAGTCAAACGCGTGGCGCAGTTGCGTGGCGCGCTCGGCCACCAACGGGTTCTGGCTGTTTTCGCTGGCCAGCGCCAACAGGCGGTAGGCCAGGGCGGCCACCGGGCCCAGCAGGAAATACCAGAAAATCACCGCGAAAAAGCTTTGATACGCCTGCCACAGCAGGTAGCCCTGGACGCGCTCCAGCAATTGCTCGCCACTGTCGGCGCCAAGTTTGAGATCGCGTTCGGCCACATGCTCGGCCGCTTGCAGGTCACCGCGCCGCCAGGCATCGCGAAACGGCCCCAGCCCCGCCAATAGATCGCCACGGCCCAGGCTGTAGATCACCACCAGCAAGTGCACCGGCAATGCCAACAGGCCATAGGCCACCGGCTCCAGGACCAGCAACAACAATGCCAGCAATGCCACCGGCAGCAGCACCAATATCAGCAGGATCAACCAGGGGCGCTTGCCCATGCGCGGGCTTGATTCCAGCTTGGCCAGCTCACGCAGCCATCCACCGTCGCGCTGCAACCGCAGGCGCAAGGCCGAGAACTTCTCGATCCACACGGCCAGCACCAACACCAGGAAACTCATCGTTCGTGTCCTCCATCCTGCAGGGCGCTGCGAAAGCGCGCCCAATCAAAAGCGGGGCCCGGGTCGGTCTTGCGCCCCGGAGCGATGTCGCTGTGACCACAAATACGTTGGCGAGTGATGTCTGGGTATGCGGCCAGCAGTTGGCGTGTCAGGTCGATCAGCGCCGCATACTGGGCATTGGTAAACGGTAGGTCATCCGTGCCTTCCAGCTCGATTCCCAGAGAAAAATCGTTGCAGACCTCGCGCCCTTCAAAGACGGAAATACCGGCATGCCAGGCACGGTCGCGGCACGAAACAAATTGCGTCACAGTGCCGTCACGTTCAATCAGAAAATGCGCAGACACTCGTAGGCTCGCAATCCCTTCAAAATAAGGATGTTCTGAGATATCCAGGCGGTTCTGGAAAAATTCCTGCACCTTGCCCGTGTTGAACTGCGCCGGGGGCAAACTGATGTTATGCACCACCAACAGCGAGATTTCGCCTTCAGGGCGCTCGTTGAAGTTGGGCGAAGGGCAATGACGAATGCCCTGGCACCAACCGCTGGCGGGGTCCAACTGCATACAGGCTCCTTGAATGATAAGAGGTGTGACCAGTATGCCGCGTTCCACCCTGCGGTTGCGATCACTTGCCGCGATTGAGTTGCCGCAGGTTGTCCACCACCGCTGCCAGCGCACGCTCGAACAGCGGGCCATCATCCAAGGCGTGCAGGACGCCCTGCTTGAACGCCAGCGCTAACTGGCCCGCGCTTTTCTCCAACACCTTGAGGCCCGCGCGGCTGACAAAAACATAGGTATCGGCGGGCGGCATGATGGCGGTCAATTTGCAGCGCAGGGTACCGGCTTCATGTTGCTGCAGCGCTACCCAGGTACCGGCTCGCAACTGCTTGGCTTTGAGCAGGTCGGGGTCATCATGGGGCAGTGGTTCGTCGGCACCCGGCGGGCCAGCCCCCAGGATAAAAGGCTCACGGACTTCAACCAGCACCTCGTCGTCGAGCGGCTGAACATGCATGGCCTGCAACCGCAGGAAGAACTCGCGGGTACTGAAAGGATCGAAGGCCGCACCGGCCAACCCGTCACGCAAGGCCTTGAGCAGCCCGGGTAATTGCTCGAGCAAACGCCGGCCCGCTTCGGTGTCTTCACGCAGGCCGACGCTCCAGATCAATTCATCCACGGTGCGCAGCGCCGCCTGCCACTGCAGCGATTGTTCACCGTGCTTGAGAACGGCCACTAACAACACCTGGCTCCAGGCCTGCTGCACAAATTGCAGCACCGATGGCGGCAAGGTTTTGCCCACGAGCCGCCGATTGAGCACGTGCGCCACACGCTGGCGCGCCACCTCGACCTGCAGGCGCTCTTGCTCGGCGTCACGGGTGTGTCGCTCAAGTCGCTCGCTGCGCTTGCGCTCCTGGGCTATGAATGCGCTGAACGTGGTGAGCAACTGGGAGAAAATCGCCGGGTCTTCGACGAACTCATTCAGCACACGCTGTACGAGTTGCTCGATACACAGATAGAGGTTGTCCCGTGGGTGGTCATGGGGCGGGCTCCAGCCGATGACGGCGCTCGCCATGTCATTGAGCAAGCGCCGCGCCGGATGCTCTGCGCAACTGAACAGGCTCTTGTCCAGCACCGCCACTTTCAGCAGCGGGATCTGCAAGCGAGCGATCAGCGCCTTGAAAGCGTCCGGCACACCGCTGTCATCGAACATGAACTCAAACAGCATGGCGACCAGATTGGTCACATCTTCGTCTGCCTCTTCTAACACCCTCGACTTGCCGCTTTTGACGCTGCCCCGGGTCAGCAACTGTTCCAGCTGGTTGCGCAGGTCGAAATCGTCCTCGCCACCGGGCTCCGGGACATATTGCTGCAAATGCGACAACAGCCGTAGCAGATCGCGGGTGGCAATCGGCTGCGGCTCGGCACTGGCTTCAAGGGTCGGGGCCACGCTGCCACGCACGGCTACCAGTAACTTTTGCAAGGCACTGAACGCTTGCTGGCCGCTTTTGTCCAGCGGCCGATCGGCCACCGCTTGGCTGGTGTAATGCTGGTGCTCCCGGGCCTCGCGCCCCCCAGCTCGACGGGACGGGACCGTCTTGAGTTGCGGCAATACGCCGGTGGCGATCAGCAATTGGTTGGCCTCGCCATACAACAGGTCGGCATCACTGAGCACGTATTTCTCAAACAGCTTGAGCATGACCAGCTTGACGCGAATCTCCACCCCCAGGCTGCGCCCTGCTTGCAGGAAAAACTCACAAAGCCGCGCAGGGCCCAAGGGGTTTTCAGGGTCCTCCAGGCGCCTGCCGAGCAGTTCACTCAAGCGTGCGTCCAACTGCCCCAGGGCCAAGCCATCACGATGCCGCACCCGACCGAGCATCGCCTCCAGAGCCACGGCTTTTTCCACGTCATCCGCGCTGGTGCCGGGTGCCGCCTCATAAGACACCAGCGGCACCAGGTGTGCACCGCTGCACCGGGCCTGGCCCAGGTTGGCGAACGCCACAAACAGCTGCTCCATGAACACGCGCTCGAAGTTCTTGCGCTTGAGGCGCAGGTCGCGCATGGCCTCGAAAAAAATATGATGGTCGACGGTGCTACGGGCCTTTTCGGCCATTTCGAACAGGGTGTCGTCGGCGTTATCGAACAGTTCCTGCAAGCCTTGCTGCAGCTGTTGCGCAGCCTTGTCACGCACCTGCAGCAACACCACCGGCAGGCGCGCGAGCGGCGATGGCGTGGCCTGTGCCCTGTTGATAGGCACCACCTTCCCGTCATTGTGCATCCTGGCCTCCTGAAACGGCGGTTTTGAGCGGTGGAGAGACGGAGCGCAGGCCCGGCAGGCACTGCAAACACCCGATCACCACCAGGACGTCAAAGCTATGACGCCAATTGCAAGGCGCGAGATTATCTTGCAAACGAGGGCAGTTGCGCCAGCACACTCTGACTTTGTGCGGTAAATGAGTGGCTAGCCTGGGTTAGAACGCACGCTGGCCCTATAATCGAGGCACTTTGTTTGTGGAGCCTGTTATGCCGAACCTCCGTCTTGCCGACCTCACCGCCGAAATCGAAGCCAACGTGCGCCGCGCACTGCTGGAAGACATCGGCAGTGGCGACATCACCGCGCAGTTGATCCCGGCCGAACGGCTGGCCAAGGCCACGATCATTACCCGTGAGGCGGCTGTTATCGCCGGCACGGCGTGGGTGGATGCGGTGTTTCGTCAACTGGACCCACGGGTTGCTGTGCACTGGCAGGTGGCTGATGGTGAACGGGTGAGCCCCAACCAGGCGTTGTTCCACCTTGAGGGCCCGGCCCGCTCGCTGCTCAGTGGTGAACGTAGCGCGTTGAATTTTCTGCAATTGCTGTCAGGGGTTGCCACCCGTGCGCAATTTTTGGCGGACTTTGTCGCCAGCACCCAGGTCAAGCTGCTGGACACCCGCAAGACATTGCCCGGCCTGCGTTTAGCGCAGAAATATGCGGTGACCTGCGGCGGTTGCCACAACCACCGTATCGGGCTGTATGACGCGTTCCTGATCAAGGAAAACCACATCGCCGCCTGCGGTGGTATTGCCCAAGCGATCACCGCCGCCCACAAGATTGCCCCGGGCAAGCCGGTGGAAATCGAAGTGGAAAGCCTGGAGGAATTACGCGAGGCCCTGGCGGCGGGTGCCGACATCATCATGCTGGATGAACTGAGCCTGGAAGACATGCGCGAAGCAGTGCGCCTGAACGCAGGCAAGGCCAAGCTGGAAGCCAGCGGCGGGATCAATGAAACCACCTTGCTGCCTATCGCTGAAACCGGCGTGGACTACATCTCCATCGGCGCGATGACCAAGGATGTGAAGGCGGTGGATCTGTCGATGCGCCTGAGCATCTGAGAAACCATGCAGGGCCGGGCGATTGTGGCGAGGGAGCTTGCTCCCGCTGGAGTGCGCAGCGCTCCCAAACCGTTCATCGACGTACACCTGATGTATTTCGATCACCCAATTTGGGGCTGCTTCGCAGCCCAGCGGGAGCAAGCTCCCTCGCCACAACAAGCCCGCCGTGCCTAGACCACCAGATTATTCATCTCGCAGTACTCGTCCCAATCGACACCCAGCACCTCGGCCGCCTCTTTGTGCAAGGCCAACCGCGCGGCTTCGAACTCTTCCGGCGTCGAGGTGTACTTGAGGGTCAACTCCCAAGGCTGGTAGCCCTGACTCTCGGCCTCATCTTCGAATGCCCACTGAATCTGGTCGCGCTGATCGTCGGCACTCAGGTCCTTGATCTCTTCTTTAAGCTGCGGCGTCGCTTCAAGGTAATGCTTGAGCGCTTGTTCGTGCCGTGTTTCCTGGGTCATCTCAGTCGTGGTCATGTCGTTCTCTTAGATCGAGGAATGGGAATGCATCTGGGTCTTCAAGGTTGCGCAGATACAAAAGAGCGGGGGCAAATGCCCGGCTCACCTGGCCTTCAGAACCATTCTGGGATCATCTGAAAACATTGCCGTTGAAACAGTGGTGCCTGTGGTGCCCGAGACAGGAATCGAACCTGCGACCTTCGCGTTACGAGTGCGCTGCTCTACCGGCTGAGCTACACGGGCGGTGGGCTAAAGCTAGCACTGCATTGGGCATGCAGCAACCAACTCGCTCACCGCCCGGCGACTGTCACGCGCCGTTGGCGCCGCAGCCCTTGGCAGCGTACTGCGGCTCTACCGTGGTGGCACAGCTCCAGCCGGTGGTGGCGCTGCGGGTCAAGGTGATGGTCTTGCCGAGCACGGGCGCGGGCGCGTCCAAGATTTCACAACGGATGGAGCCTGCGCCCGAGGCCACATCGCCTGTCGCTTCGATCACGCAGTTGGCGGTAGGGCTGGCGCCACCGATGAGGGCCAGGGTTGGCACGGTGCCCTGGTTGATGGCGTCCTCATAGCCGGCCTTTAGCGCGCTGATTTCAGCCAACCCCGCCGTGAACTTGGCCTTGGCCTGGTGCTTGGTGTACATGGGCAGACCGATGGTGGCCAAAATGCCGATGATTGCCACGACGATCAATAATTCGATCAAGGTAAAACCTTTTTGACGCATCTCTTTCACTCTCCAGAATAGAACCATGACAAGGCGCATCCTGCGCCCCGTAGTGTGCAACGGCGCCAGTGTACTCATCCCCACGCAGCCGTTCGCCTGCAAGACGCACAATCTGACATTTTATCGCCCAGCGCCAGCCTGCCCGAATTCGCCACCTGACTAAGCTATAAAATCTTCACGACCTGGGTGCGCCAACCTCACATGAACGACACGTCGACAATCTATGCCTGGGAAGGCATCAACCGCAAAGGCCGCCGGGTTTCCGGGCAAATCGCCGGGCATAACCTTGCGCTGATCAAGGTACAACTGCGCCAGCAAGGGATCTGCCCTGAGCGTGTGCGCAAGAAATCTTACGGTTTACACATCTTCAAGACGCGAATAACGCCCGCAGATATTGCCCTGTTCACTCGCCAGTTAGCCACCTTGCTCAAAGCAGGCATCCCGCTGCTGCAAGCCTTCGACATCATCAGCGAAGGCGTCGAAAACCTACAGCTGCGCGAACTGGTGAAGGCGTTGAAACAGCACATTGCCAGCGGCCACCCCTTGGCCGCTGCCCTGCGTCAATATCCCCGCTACTTCGATGAGTTGTATTGCAATCTGGTAGCAGCTGGCGAAATAGCCGGCGCCCTGGAAACCTTGCTCGAGCGCGTGGCGATTCATCTGGAAAAAAGCCAACGGCTCAAAACCAGGATCAAGAAAGCCATGACCTACCCTGTCGCGGTACTGGTAATTGCCACAGGGGTGAGCACAGTCCTGTTGATTCACGTTGTGCCGCAGTTCCAGAACTTGTTCGCCGGGGTCAACGGCCAATTGCCCGGGTTTACCCTGGCGGTCATTGCACTGTCGGAGCTGTTGCAACACGCGTGGTGGATGCTGGCGCTGGCCGTGGGCGCCATAATGGTCGCTGGGCATCACGCTTATCGAACTTACTCGGGCTTTCGCCATTGGTTGGCGGCAGGTTTGT
>NZ_BCBO01000071.1:0-14415 GCF_001320835.1 Pseudomonas sp. NBRC 111138
CAGGCAAACTGCTGCACAAATCTGCGGTTGCTCGCTACGCTCGCACACTTTCCACCACCTTTGCGGCGGGCGTCCCTCTGGTACAGGCATTGGGTTCGGTGGCCGGCGCCGTCGGCAATGGCCCCTTCAAACAGGCAATCGAACGTATGCGCCACGATGTATCCACAGGCATGCAGCTGAATCAATCGATGCATAACAGCGGCCTGTTCCCAGGCATGGCGATCCAGATGACCGCAATCGGGGAGGAGTCCGGCACCCTGGACCGCATGCTGGAAAAAGTCGCGAACCACTACGAGTCAGACGTGGATACCTTGGTCGACAACCTCACCAGCCTGATGGAGCCGCTGATCATGGTCGTATTGGGAGGGGTTGTCGGCGCGCTGGTAGTCGCCATGTACCTGCCGGTGTTCCAATTGGGGACGGCGTTTTGAGCCTGCTGCTGAGCGAACATCCCTGGGCGTTTGTTGGCCTGGCGCTGGTGTTGGGCATGATCGTCGGCAGCTTCCTCAATGTGCTGGCGTGGCGCCTGCCCAAAATGCTCGAGCGGGAATGGCGTGCCCAGGCCCACGAGATTCTCGACTTGCCAGCCGAGCCCGGTGGGCCGACCTATAACCTGATGCACCCGAACTCCTGCTGCCCGTACTGCAATCAACCGATTCGGCCTTGGGAAAATATCCCGGTGCTCAGCTACCTGCTGCTCCGGGGGCGTTGTGCCCACTGCCGCGAGCCCATCGGCCTGCGTTACCCCCTCACCGAACTCGCGTGCGCGCTGATCTCAACCGCTGTCGCCTGGCACTTCGGCTTCGGCTGGCAAGCCGGCGCGGTGATGCTGTTGAGTTGGGGCTTGCTGGGCATGAGCCTGATTGATCTGGATCACCACCTGCTGCCGGATGTGCTGGTGCTGCCGCTGCTATGGCTGGGGCTGATCCTCAACAGTGCTGACCTGCTGGCGCCACTGCCCGATGCACTGTGGGGCGCGGTCATCGGCTACATGAGCTTGTGGTGCCTGTTCTGGCTGTTCAAGCTGGCCACCGGCAAAGACGGCATGGGCCATGGCGACTTCAAGTTGTTGGCCTTGCTGGGAGCCTGGGGCGGCTGGCAGATTCTGCCGATGACCCTGCTGATGGCCTCGCTGCTGGGCGTATTTGCCGGGCTGATCCTGCTGCGTTTGCGTAAGGCCCAGGTGTCAGCGCCAATGCCGTTTGGCCCCTGCCTGGCAATTGCCGGCTGGATTGCATTGCTCTGGGGTGGTCAAATAACCGACTTCTATTTGCAGTCTGTCGGTTTCAGATGACCACTTCTGTTGCAACACCCTGGATTCTTGGGCTCACGGGCGGCATTGGCAGCGGCAAAAGCGCTGCGGCCGAGCACTTTATCAAGCTGGGCATCGACCTGGTGGATGCCGATCATGCCGCGCGCTGGGTGGTCGAGCCTGGCCGCCCTGCCCTGGCACGCATCGCCGAACATTTCGGCGCCAGCGTGCTGCAACCCGACGGCCAGCTGGACCGTGCCGCGCTGCGCAAACTGATCTTTGAGATCCCAAAAGAGCGTCTGTGGCTGGAAGCCTTGCTGCACCCGCTGATCGCCGAGGAAATTCGCAGCCACCTGGCACGCGCCCAATCGCCCTACGCGATCCTGGTGTCGCCGCTGCTGATCGAGTCCGGACAGTACAGCATGACCCAGCGCATCCTGGTGATCGACGTGCCGCAATCGCTGCAGATTCAGCGTACCCTGCAGCGCGACGGCATCAGCGAACAACAGGTGCAGGCGATTCTCAAGGCCCAGTCCAGCCGCGAAGACCGCCTGAACCATGCCGATGACGTGCTGGTCAACGATAAGGACCTCGCCTGGCTGCACGGCGAGGTCGAGCGACTGCACCACTTTTACCTTACTTTGCGTGGAGGCCGATCATGAGCCAACCCTTGACCGTCGACTGCCCAACCTGCGGTGCACCCGTGGAATGGAAAGCGACCAACCTCAACCGACCGTTCTGCTCGGACCGTTGCAAGCTTATCGACCTGGGCGCCTGGGCCGCTGAAGAACACAAGATTCCCGTGGCCCCTGACGCCGAAGATGAACTGTTTTCCGAAGACCTGCCGCCGCGCCACTAAGGCCGCATAAAGGCATATTCCTGCTGGTCGTCGAGGTTTTCTGCAAGGTATTGCAACTCGTCGGCCAGGTCTTCAAAACTGCGTACCCCCTTGCTTTGCTGCACCACCGCACTGAGCATGGCGCGCAAGGTCAAGCCGGGGTCAAAACCGATTTCCTGCGCTGCATCCTGGCTTCTGCGCAACTCCTGCCGTGCCCACTCGTACACACTCATGATCCGTGCTCCTGAAAATTTTGCAGAGCATGGACCCGCGCCGCTGCCTGGCGTTTGACCTGGATCAACGCCGCGAGTCGTCGTCCTTCCACGGCGCCGAGAGGTAGCGGGTACGGTTGAACGTCTCCAGCCATTCCGGGCAAAACACCACCAGCGCGCTGATGACCATGCCGTTGATGAAGGCTTCGGGAAAGATGATCAGCCATAGGTAACCGACAAAATCTTCCAACCACTCAGGCATCGCAAAAAGACCGTCCAACCACAACAGGCCCAGGCCGGCCAACAGGCACAGCAATGCCGACAGTGCGGCAGCAAAAAAGCCCGAACAGAAGATATACACAAAGGGGTTTCTCGGCTGCGCCCGTTCTACCAGCAGCGCGCACCCTTCGGTGACCAGCACTGGCAGCACGATCAGCAGCAGGCCATTGATGCCAAGCGCGGCCAGGTCCTGGCGCCCCAGCAACATCAAGCCAAGCTGGGCGGCAAAGCCTCCGACGATTGCCAGCGGCCAATCCAGCAGCAAGGTCACGGCGGTCATGCCGATAAAGTGGTAGGACACGCCGGTATCGAAATCCCGTCGCACCAGCCACAGCATGAACAGCGCGAACACCGTACCGAACAGCAAATGCTGGCGCCGACGGTCGGCAAACAGCTCCACCCATGGCGAGCGCAGAGTCGCCCACATCACCACGGGCGCATATACCAGCCAGCCGAAGCCGAGAGTCTGGGGTGCCAGAACCGCTGCACTGATCACGGATGCTCTGCCTTTACCAAAAACCTCATCACACACCTCGTCCCTGGGCCTGTTTCACGCAAGCATTCTACACCCGGGTTTTAAGGCAAGACTTCCTGTGGTCATCATTTGAACGCTAAGCTGCGACTATGGATGACTCAGATTATTTGCGCCTGCTCACCGTAGCAGCCGAACAAGCCAATGCGTTTCTGTCCAATGCCCGCAAGTGGGAGCGTGAGCGTTGGGTCTGCCAGCGCCTGTTGCAAGGCTTGAATGTGCCCTACCGTGTCGAAGAATTCCACGCAGCGGGCCAGGAGCCGCCCGACGTGCTGTTTCGCGACGCCAGCTTCGAGGTCTTTTTTGTGTTGGATGAGGGCCGCCGCCTGAACGACGAGTGGCGCGATGAGTTACTGCGCAGGCGCAGTGCTTTCTCCTTGAGCCAACTGGTACGGCGCGAAGCCAAGCCACGGCGAATCCCCGCCCATGAATTCCTCCTGCGCCTGGCCCCCACACTGCGTAAAAAAGCCCACAACTATAAAGAGCGCGGGATGGACTTGGGGGAGTTGGACCTCATTGCGTTTACCAGCCTCAAGCGCGAAGTACTGGACCTCAACAGCCATTTTCCGCCGCCGACCGAATACCTGCGCCAGGGCTGGCGCTCGCTGTCACTGGTGGGTCCAACCTTCGCCCGCGTGTTGTTCGCGCACCCGGACGCACCGGATTTCTTGCGCAACAACCTGGGCCGCAGCATAGTGTTTGATGTCGGCATCAGCCTTTGATGCCCCTGGCTGTAACGTGGCGACCCTTTGCAACGTCTACCTGACGAGGCCTTTATGACCAGCCGCCTGAAACCCGATGACCAAGAGCGTGTCGAAGAGTACCTGCGACTTTCCCAGCACAGAGTCGAGCGCAAGCCTTTCCGGCCGTGTCTGCTCCTCTGCGTGGTGCTGGTCGTGGTAATCGGGCTCGGTGCGCTGAGCCGCCTATTGAGTTACCTGACGCTATGAGCCGCCTGGCGCTCGCGCGGGTAACTGCTCCGATTTCTTTTAGCCTTGCGAGATATCCCCATGACCCATCGTATTATTATCGTCGGCGGCGGTGCCGGCGGCCTGGAGTTGGCTACCCGCCTGGGTAAGACTCTGGGCAAGCGTGGCAAGGCCAGCATCACGCTGGTCGACACCAACCTGACCCACATCTGGAAGCCGTTACTGCACGAAGTCGCTGCCGGCTCGCTGAATTCCTCGGAAGACGAACTCAACTATGTCGCCCAAGCCAAATGGAACCACTTCGAGTTCCAGCTGGGCCGTATGAGCGGGCTTGATCGTGAGCAGAAGAAAATCCAGCTGGCCGCCACCCTCGACGAAGAAGGCCGCGAACTGGTGCCTGCCCGCGTGCTGGGCTATGACAGCCTGGTGATTGCGGTAGGCAGCACTACCAACGACTTCGGCACTGAGGGCGCAGCGCAACACTGCCTGTTCCTCGATACCCGCAAGCAGGCCGAGCGCTTCCATCAGCAACTGCTCAACCACTACCTGCGCGCCCATGCCGGGCAAACCGACGCCGTTGAACAGATCAGCGTCGCCATCGTGGGTGCCGGTGCCACCGGGGTCGAGCTGGCCGCCGAGCTGCATAACGCCGCCCATGAACTGGCCGCCTATGGCCTGGATCGTATCAAGCCGGAAAACATGCACATCACTCTGATCGAAGCCGGCCCGCGGGTATTGCCTGCACTGCCGGAGCGGATCGGTGGGCCAGTGCACAAGACCCTGGAAAAACTAGGGGTGACGGTACTGACCAACTCGGCGGTCAGTGAAGTAACTGCCGATGCCTTGATCACCAGCAGCGGCCAGGTGATTCCGGCCAGCCTCAAGGTCTGGGCGGCCGGTATCCGCGCACCCGGTTTCCTCAAGGACATCGACGGTCTGGAAACCAACCGCATCAACCAGCTGCAAGTCCTGCAAACTCTGCAAACCACCCGCGACGAAAATATCTTCGCCTTTGGTGATTGCGCCGCGTGCCCGCAACCGGGCACCGACCGCAATGTGCCGCCACGGGCCCAAGCGGCTCACCAACAGGCGTCGTTGCTGGCCAAATCGCTCAAGCTGAGGATTGAAGGCAAGGAGCTGCCGACCTACACGTACACCGACTACGGCTCGCTGATCTCGCTGTCGCGCTTTTCCGCGGTGGGTAACCTGATGGGCAATTTGACGGGCAGTGTGATGCTGGAAGGCTGGCTGGCGCGGATGTTCTACGTGTCGCTGTACCGCATGCACCAGATGGCGCTGTATGGGTTCTTCCGCACGGCGATGCTGATGCTGGGCAGCAAGATCGGCCGCGGCACCGAGCCACGCCTTAAATTGCATTAACAACCTGGTCTCGAAGGAGGCCTGGCAAATGTGGGAGCGGGCTTGCTCCCACATTTGTTTTGCGGAGAATTCAGGATTCGCGCGCACAAAAAAAATCCCCGTATCTTTCGATACGAGGATTTTTAATATGGTCGGGGTAGGGGGATTCGAACTCCCGACATCCTGCTCCCAAAGCAGGCGCGCTACCGGACTGCGCTATACCCCGGTAATAAAAAGGCGACCTTTCAGTCGCCTTCTTCGATCAGCGCTTTTGGCCTCTGATCTTAAGATTCGATTCCAGCGTTAACTGGTCTCAAAAATGGTGGGTCGTGTGGGATTCGAACCTACGACCAATTGGTTAAAAGCCAACTGCTCTACCAACTGAGCTAACGACCCAAATATGGTCGGGGTAGGGGGATTCGAACTCCCGACATCCTGCTCCCAAAGCAGGCGCGCTACCGGACTGCGCTATACCCCGGTTTGAAATTGGCTCCGTGACCAGGACTCGAACCTGGGACCCAATGATTAACAGTCATTTGCTCTACCGACTGAGCTATCACGGAACTACATATTTCAAAGTTACTGCTGTGTTGCTTCCTCTTCGACCCTGTCCGTATCGCTACGTTAGCGTCTCTGAGGCGCGCTATTCTACAATCTTAAAAACCCCTGTCAACCCTTTAAATTGCTTTTAAGACAATGATTTGCGCTTCTTTCTGATTTCTTCTTGGGGAGAAGAAACCCGTGGGCTGACGTTGCTGCGGGGCGCACTTTACAAGCCTTTGCCTTACAGTTCAACGCCCTATCGAAAAAAAAGGCCCCGCAATGCGGGGCCTTCTATGGTTGCGCCAAGCGCAGGGCTTAATGGAAGACGATTTCGTCGTCTTTCACCGTCGCCGTGACGCGGGTGCCAGGCATAAAGCTGCCCGACAGAATCAGCTGCGCCAGTGGGTTCTCGATCCAGCGCTGGATCGCACGTTTGAGTGGCCGTGCGCCATACACCGGGTCGTAACCGACCGCGATCAGCTTGTCCAACGCTTCGCCGCTCAGCTCAAGGTCCAGCTCGCGCTCAGCCAGACGGCTACGCAGGCGGCCCAACTGGATCTCGGTGATGCCCGCGATCTGATCCCGCGCCAGAGGCTCGAAGATCACCACTTCATCGACCCGGTTGATGAATTCCGGACGGAAGTGCGTGGTCAACGCGTCCATCACCGCCGCACGCTGAGCTTCACGATCACCCACCAATTCCTGGATCTGTGCCGAGCCCAGGTTGGAAGTCATCACGATCACCGTATTGCGGAAGTCCACCGTACGCCCGTGGCTGTCCGTCAAGCGACCATCCTCCAGCACCTGCAGCAAGATGTTGAACACATCCGGGTGCGCCTTCTCGACCTCATCCAGCAGGATCACCGAGTAAGGCTTGCGCCGCACGGCTTCGGTCAGATAACCGCCCTCTTCATAGCCTACATAGCCTGGCGGTGCACCGATAAGGCGAGCCACCGAGTGTTTCTCCATGAATTCGGACATATCGATCCGCACCATGGCCTCTTCAGTATCAAAGAGGAACTCGGCCAGGGCCTTGCACAACTCGGTCTTACCCACACCGGTTGGGCCGAGGAACATGAACGAGCCGCTTGGACGGTTCGGGTCGGACAAACCTGCCCGGGAACGCCGTACCGCGTTGGACACCGCCACCACTGCCTCTTCCTGGCCGATGACGCGCTGATGCAACAGGCTTTCCATCTTCAGCAACTTGTCGCGCTCGCCTTCGAGCATCTTCGACACAGGAATACCGGTCCACTTGGAGACCACTTCGGCAATTTCTTCCTCGGTCACCTTGCTGCGCAGCAACTGGTTCTCAGGCTTGCCGTGCTGATCGACCATCTGCAGGCTGCGCTCCAGGTCCGGGATCACCCCGTACTGCAACTCGGCCATGCGGTTCAGGTCGCCTTTACGGCGCGCCGCTTCCAGTTCCTGACGGGACTGCTCGATCTTTTGCTGGATCTGCGCCGAACCCTGTACTTCGGCTTTTTCCGAGGTCCAGATTTCTTCGAGGTCCGAATACTCGCGTTCCAGGCGAACAATTTCTTCCTGGAGTTTTTCCAGGCGCTTCTTGGCCGCTTCGTCTTCTTCTTTCTTCAACGCCTGGGATTCGACTTTCAGTTGAATCAGGCGCCGATCCAGGCGATCCAGCACTTCCGGCTTGGAATCGATCTCCATACGGATGCGGCTTGCCGCTTCGTCGATCAGGTCGATAGCCTTGTCCGGCAACTGGCGATCGGTGATATAGCGGTGGCTCAATTTGGCCGCCGCAATGATCGCACCGTCGGTGATCGCCACCTTATGGTGGACCTCATAGCGCTCTTTCAGGCCACGCAGGATCGCGATGGTGTCTTCTTCGCTCGGTTCTTCCACCAGCACTTTCTGGAAGCGACGCTCAAGGGCTGCGTCCTTTTCGATGTACTGACGGTATTCGTTGAGCGTAGTAGCGCCGACGCAGTGCAACTCACCGCGCGCCAAGGCGGGCTTGAGCATGTTGCCGGCGTCCATGGAGCCTTCGCCTTTACCGGCACCGACCATGGTGTGCAATTCGTCGATAAACAGAATGATCTGCCCTTCCTGCTTCGACAATTCGTTAAGCAAGGATTTGAGGCGCTCTTCGAACTCACCCCGGAACTTGGCACCGGCAATCAGCGAGCCCATATCCAGAGACAGCAGGCGCTTGCCTTTGAGGCCGTCTGGCACTTCACCATTAATGATGCGCTGGGCCAGGCCCTCGGCAATCGCGGTTTTACCCACGCCAGGTTCACCGATCAACACCGGGTTGTTCTTGGTGCGACGTTGCAACACCTGGATGGTGCGACGAATCTCGTCGTCACGGCCGATCACCGGGTCCAGCTTGCCTTCTTCGGCACGCTTGGTCAGGTCGACGGTGTATTTGTCCAAGGCCTGGCGCGACTCCTCATGGTTAGGGTCGTTCACCGCCTCGCCGCCACGCAGGTTGTTGATGGCGTTTTCCAGGGCTTTCTTGCTCACGCCCTGGCCCAGCAACAATTTGCCGAGCTTGCTGTTGTCGTCCATGGCGGCGAGCAGCACCAGTTCGCTGGAGATGAACTGGTCACCTTTCTGCTGGGCCAGGCGGTCGGCCTGGTTGAGCAGGCGCGCCAGATCCTGGGACATATTCACGTCACCGGTGGGATTCTGGATTTTCGGCAGTTGGTCGAGCTCTTTGCTCAACTCCTTGCGCAGGCTGTTAACGTCAAAGCCCACCTGCATCAGCAAGGGTTTGATAGAACCACCTTGCTGTTCCAGGAGTGCCTGCATCAAGTGCGCAGGCTCAATGGCCGGGTGGTCGAGGCCCACCGCCAAGGATTGAGAGTCGGACAAGGCCAACTGTAATTTGCTGGTTAAACGATCAATACGCATTAGTCACCTTCCTTTTGAGCAGGCCGGAGCTATGAACAAACACATCCTGAATGAAGAAACCTGCCAGATACCCTTATAGATGGGGTGGATTCTGGGCGTTTCAAGCGGCGGACGGTTGATACAGGTCAGGACAGTCTAGCGTTCAAGCCAGATAAGGGAGGCGAATCGGCCCGTACGCGGGCTGCGGCGATAAGAAAAGAAACGCGGGTCGGTCACAGTGCACAAACCGCCACCATACACAGCGGAAACACCGCGCACTCCCAGACGCAGACGCGCCAGCTGGTAGATGTCGGCCATGAACTTGCCAGCGTTGTGGCTGGGAACAAAGGCTTCAGCGGTGGCCGGCAGTTGCTGCATGAACACTTCACGCACCTCCGGGCCAACTTCGAAGGCTTGCGGGCCAATGGCAGGGCCGAGCCAGACCAGAACGTCTGCGGGAGCGCTATCCAGGCTTTCGAACGCGGCCTCCAGCACCCCAGCGGCCAAGCCACGCCAACCGGCATGGGCTGCAGCAACGCGGGTGCCCGCTCGATTACAGAACAGCGCAGGCAGGCAATCGGCGGTCATGGATGTGCAGGCGATGCCAGCGGTGCTGGTCCAACTGCCGTCTGCCTCGACAGTACGGCCCGGATCGGCCTCAACCACCTGAGTGCCATGGACTTGACGCAACCAGGCAGGCTGGATATCGAAGGCGTCACTCAGGCGACGACGATTTTCAAGGACGGCCTCAAGGCTGTCCTCGACATGATCGCCCAGGTTGAGGCTGTCGAACGGCGCCAAGCTGACGCCGCCCGCACGGGTGGTGACGCAGGCTTTTACCCGGGCCGGCGCGGGCCAGTCAGGTATCAGCCAGTCATTCATCCGACAAACGCCTCGCGATCCTGCTTGAGAAGCGAAAGCAGCCAGACCAGATCGTCTGGAAGTGGCGATTCCCAGCTCATGCGCTTACCGCTCGTCGGATGATCCAGTTCCAGGAAGCGTGCATGCAGTGCCTGGCGCGGGAACGTCTTGAGCGACTCAACCATGGTCTGGCTGGCCGCCGGCGGAATACGGAAGCGGCCACCGTAGGCTGGGTCGCCGACCAACGGAAAGTTGATGTGCGCCATGTGCACGCGAATCTGGTGGGTACGCCCGGTTTCCAGCTTGACCCGCACATGGGTGTGGGAGCGGAAACGCTCCAGCACACGGTAGTGGCTGACGGCCTGCTTGCCGCCCTCCATCACCGCCATACGCTGGCGCTGCTGGCCGTGACGACCAATGGGCGCGTTGATTTTGCCACCGGCCACAACGACGCCGATCACAATGCACTCATAGATGCGGCTGACGCTACGGCTCTGCAATTGCGTAACCAGTTGCGTCTGCGCCTGAATGGTCTTGGCTACCACCATAAGGCCGGTGGTGTCCTTGTCCAGACGGTGCACGATGCCGCAGCGCGGCACATTGATGATGTCCGGCACGTGGTGCAACAGGGCATTGAGCAAGGTGCCATCAGCGTGCCCGGCGGCCGGGTGAACCACCAGGCCCGCGGGTTTGTTGATGACCAGGATGTCATCGTCTTCATAGACGATATCCAGCTCGATGTCCTGGGCAACCCATTCTCCCTGGGCTTCCTGCTCGGCAGTCAGCTCAAGAATCGCACCGCCATGGACTATGTCTCGCGGGCGGATAACCGCTCCATCCACAGTCAGGCGGCCGTCTTTGATCCAGGCGGAAAGGCGCGAGCGCGAGTGCTCAGCGAATAATTGTGCGGCGACTTGATCGAGGCGTTGGCCGCCCAATTCGGACGGCACCTCTGCGCGAAGTTCAATTTTATCGGACATGCTCAGACTAGGCGTGGCGTAGCCTTTGGTTTCGGCTGCGCGCTTGTGGTTAAATACGGCGTCTTTTGCCCCGAGGCTTTCAACGGGGCGCTCATCATAACAGGACGGCCCCGCCCAAGACAGCGGCCGTCATAGGGACGCAAGCCGCCATGCAAGTGAAACACCTGCTGCTGATCGCCATCCTCGCCATGACTGCTGCTTGCTCGTCAACAAAGGACGTCGTCGACGAAAACCTGAGCGAAGTCGAGCTGTACCAGCAAGCTCAGACAGACTTGGACAATAATAGCTTCACCAGCGCCACAGCGAAGCTGAAGGCATTGGAGTCGCGTTACCCGTTCGGCCGCTATGCCGACCAGGCCCAGCTTGAGCTGATCTACGCCAACTACAAGAACGCCGAGCCGGAAGCTGCCAAATCCGCTGCCGAGCGTTTCATCCGCCTGCACCCGCAGCACCCGAACGTGGACTACGCCTACTACATGAAGGGCCTGACCTCGTTCGACCAGGATGTTGGCCTGCTGGCGCGCTTCCTGCCGCTGGACATGACCAAGCGCGACCCGGGTGCTGCCCGCGACTCCTATAACGAGTTCGCCCAGCTGACCAGCCGCTACCCCAACAGCCGCTATGCGCCGGACGCCAAGCAGCGCATGATCTACCTGCGCAACCTGCTGGCTTCGTACGAGATCCACGTGGCCCACTACTACCTGACCCGTCAGGCTTATGTGGCCGCAGCCAACCGTGGCCGCTACGTGGTGGAAAACTTCCAGGAAACCCCGTCCGTGGGTGACGGCCTGGCCGTGATGACCGAGGCTTACCAGCGTCTGCACCTGGACACCCTCGCGACTACCAGCCTGGAAACCCTGAAGCTCAACTACCCTGACCACCCTAGCCTGAAAGACGGCCAGTTCGTGCCTCAGGTTGACGAAGCGGACAACCGTTCGTGGCTGAGCAAGTACACCCTGGGCCTGATCGAGTCCCGTCCACCGCTGCCGCCGGGTGAAACCCGCGCCAACCAGGACGTGATCAAGCAGTACCAGGACGCCAAGGACGCCATTCCTTCGGAGCTCAAGCCGCACGACGAGAACGGCGATGTGATCGAAGAAGAAGAGCCGCAAGCCCTGGGCGACAACCAGGACCGTTCGTGGTTCAGCTACATGACCTTCGGTGTGTTCGACTGATTGTTCGACGCAACGCAAAAGGGAGCTCTGAAGGAGCTCCCTTTTTTATGAGCCAGTATTTATTGCCCTGTGCGCCCGTGACCACCTTGGCTAAACTGGCGCATTCCTTTGCGAGAAACTGCCCATCATGCTTCGTCTACTGTTCTGGATTGCCGTCATTGCTGCCGCGGTATGGTTCTGGCGCAAATTCAAAAACCCTGCCTCCCGTCAGCAACGGCCTGCCGAGCCGGATGCAGCCCTGATGGTGCGTTGCGCTCACTGTGGCGTGCACCTGCCGCAGGACCGCGCACTGAGCTCACGTCAGGAATGGTACTGCACCCAGGCGCACCTGGAACAAGGGCCAAAGTCTATCCAGCGTTGAGGCGACCTGCGGGGGCGTAAGGCGCTGGATCGATGATCGGAGCCCGCGCCAGCAGCAAATCGGTGAACAACTGGCAAGATGCCGGTGCGAGTACCAGACCATTGCGGTAATGCCCACAATTGAGCCACAGCCCCCTGAAGCCAGGGACCTCACCGATAAACGGTATACCTTCGGGTGATCCAGGCCGCAAACCGGCCCAATGCCCGACCACTTCGGCGTCCGTCAAGGCGGGAATCAGTTCCTGCGCAGATGCCTTGAGGCTTTCAAGCGCGGTGTCGGTCGGCGTCTTGTCGAATCCCTCATACTCCAACGTGCTGCCGATCAGGATGTGCCCATCCCGCCGCGGGATCGCATAACGCCCCTTGGCCAGGACCATGCTGGATAAAAAATCGGACGCGCATTTGTACAGGATCATCTGGCCTTTAACCGGCTCCACGGGTAGCCCCAAGCCCAGCGTATCCAGCAGTTGCCCGCTCCAGGCGCCGGCCGCGAGCACCACGTGATCCCCCAAAACGTGGCCCGTAGCGGTATTCACACCCACCACCCTGCCGCCGCCGAGTACAAAGCCCGACACATCGCATTGCTCGCGAATCGTCACGTTCGGCAACGCCAGCAGCGCCGCCTTCAATGATTTGACCAGGCGCGGGTTGCGAATATTGGCCACGTTGGCCATGTAGATCGCCTGGGAGTAGCCGCCCCCCAGCACCGGCACCGCGTCATGGGCCGCCGATACATCCACCTTGCTCAACGGTCGCCCTTCACGGGCAGCCCAGGCCAGTGCTTGCGCTTCGTCATCCAGGTCGAGCCAATACAAACCCGTGGTATGTACCTCCGGATCGACGCCGGTAGCAGCAAATAGCCGTTGCGCCAGTTGAGGGTAAAAATCCTGGGACCAATGGGCCAAGGCAGTGACCGCCTGGCTATAGCGCCACGGGTACAACGGCGAGACAATCCCACCGCCCGCCCAGGAAGCCTCTTGCCCAAGCCCACCGCGCTCCAGCAGCGTGACCGCCTGGCCCTCACTGGCGAGGTTGTACGCCGTCAACAGACCGATTACTCCGCCGCCGACAATCACTACTTGCTGTTGCTTAGCCATCATTTGATCCAGCCGATAAACAGGGAAAGGCGCGCCCGGCGCCCACGCTTCAAGTACGCTCATCCTTGCCCCCAGCAGACCTTGGGCGACATTTCAGGCCCTGCTCCCGGGTTGCCGCGCATACCGGTGCTGGTCAAGCTGAATGCTGCGCACTCGTCGTTCGCCATGACCGAGTCCGCAGCGGGTGTGGCGAGCAGGTCAAAATCCTGAGGGTTGAGGACGGCACTGATTCTATAATGATCATTGCCCGCGCTGACGTCGCCTGCATCAATAAAAGTGCCATTCCTCGTATAAGAACGCTCCAGTTGCTGGGCCTGTTCGCTCAACAACGCGACGATCTGCGCCCGATACGCCTTCTTCACCTGGCTGAGGTACCCGGGATACGCAATCCCGGCCAGCAACGCGATGATCGCCACGACGATCAGTAACTCAATCAGGGTAAAACCCTGGCTCTCCTTGCCCATCCGATTGCTCCTTATTGAAGTTGCCGCCATAAGACCCGTCGAAACCTGACGCGGCCGCCCTCCTCTACACGGGCATAGACCGTCTCCAGCACCGTGCGCGATTGCCCCGCGAGACCGACCGAAGTGACTCGAAAAAGCGTGGCCAGGGAATGGGACGGCAAATGAGCCAGCCCTTCACCCTCGCCGAGGGATTGAATGCCATAAAACCCATTCTTCAAGGCAAGCCAGGTGATCGCCGAGACAGGGTTCGTCCCGGCCGCCGTCAAGGAAAACGCTTCAGCAGGCGGCGCACAACGGGTGATCGAGTGGCAGACAGGCATCGCCTGGCCAACCTTTTGCACGGCCGATTCCCCCAACCTCAGGCCGCTTTCGGCAGATTGAAACGATTGATTGCGATGCCAGAGGCTGCTCGCGACTTTTTGCTGGGAGACCGCAGCCTGTATCGAGGACAGCCCCACCTGCGACAGCACCAACAGGAACACCAGACTGATCAGCAGCACCGTCCCGGCCTGCCGCATTTGGATACCGCCCTGCATGGTCATTGCCCCTACCCCAGCCGATTTCGCAGTGCCGCCACGACACTGTAGGTCTGGTCCTTCACCCGCCCAGAGGGATCTTGAAGGGTCATGAGAATGCGCACGCTGCGTATCAGCGACTCATCGGCCGGATGGCTGT
>NZ_BCBO01000072.1:0-2170 GCF_001320835.1 Pseudomonas sp. NBRC 111138
TAGCGCCCCACAACTGTCGATACCGAGGTGGCCGCCATGCCGAAGCTGACGTCGAATGCCCGCACGTTATCCATCAATACTGCCTTGGCCGGTGCTGCCGGGGTACTGATCTTCAACTGACCCGATTCGTAGGTGTAGGTAAGTTGGCGTATGCCAAAGCGAAGTTGGCCGGGTTCGGCTCCGGGTGGTGTGCCTGCATAAGCCCTGGCCGCCTCCTTGCAGTCGGACAACACTGTCCAGTCAGTCTTGCCGACGCCATCGCCGACATTCGCGGTCACCAGCGTCAGTGACTTCGCACTCCCCGCAGCTTCCCAGCTTATCGGCCGATCAAAGGCAGCCGGAGCATTGTCGATAGCGGCCACGGCCAAACACCCCAGCATGCCTGCCTGGCGAATATCCTGGGTGATCTTGCTCAGCACAAACCGCGCATCATCCTGCAGCAGCATGGCGGCCTGCTGGCTGGCATGGGTCAACCGCGAACTGATCAGTATCTGGCTCGCCCCCAGTATCAAGATCAACCCGATGGCAAGCGCCAGCAACACTTCCACCAGACTGAAACCTCGCCCAAGACGCTTCATTGCGACACTCCCTGTTCATTACTGATTCGACTGGTCAGGGTGAAGGTTTCCCGCGCCCCTGGGCGGTTTGCTGCTCGGGCATCCGCCCAACTGATGCTGATGGTGACCTCTTGCCCGTTCACCACCACTGAACCTTTGGCATCCTCGCCGGCAAAACCCGTGATATTGGCCTCGAAATCGTGCAGGTCGAGGTCACGCACGCTGGCGGTGGCAGTGTTGGGCGGCGCCAGCTCCGCCCTGCCCCATGTGTAATCGGCGCCAGCATTGGTGCGAATGCGGTCGAGCATGTCATAGGCAATAAAACTGGCTTGGCTGGTCATCCTGGCGCTGTTGGTGTACTTGAGCGCGTTGAGTTGCAGCACCGCAGCGCCCATCAGGCCGATCGCCAAAATCAACAGCGCTACCAGCACCTCGACCAGCGTCATGCCGGATTGGCGCGAGTGCGCAACGCGCAGGAATCGGTTCTGGCAGGCTGGCATTTCCGTCGTCATCCATGTCGAAGGCCGGTGAAAAAAAGCAGGCAAGACCTGCTGTGCGACCCAAGACTAGCGTCGGTTTTCGAGCGGCGCTGCTCCCGGAACAAAGGGAAATACTTTGGACATAAAGGCCATCATCCAGCGCCAACGACCAAGCGCTATACCTAGAAAACCTACTCGTGCCCAAGGAGGGAACGCACATGAAACAACAAGGTTTCACCCTGATTGAGATGTTGCTGGGGCTGATCGTCACCAGTTTTCTCGCGCAACTGGCCGTACCCGGTTTCAAGGGTTTGCTTGAATCGCAGCAACGACAAAGCGCGGCCCAAGCACTTGCCTCCGGGCTGCGCTACGCACGCACCGAGGCCATCGCGCGTAACCGGGCGGTGGTCATTCATGCAAAGGACGAGGACTGGAGCCTGGGATGGCGCGTGATACTGGATGTGAGTGGGCGCGGCCACCTGGATGACGACAATCCGGTATTGCTGGAGCGCGAGAGCAATGGGCGCGTGCCGGTCGCCGGTAATGGCCCGGTTACGAGCCAGGTGCGCTTCAGCGGCCTGGGGGAGCCAGTGTTCGCCGGCGGGGGATTTCGTGCCGGCACCGTGCATGTGTGTGGCAAGGACCAGGCACAAAGCCTGTATCAGATCGTGCTGGCCCCCAGCGGGCGCGTCAGCCTGCGCAATGACAAGACCGAACAGGCATTATGCCGAGGCTATTCCAGCACCCTGGCCGTCAGAGCAACGAGCGGACCCGCAGTTCCTTGGGCATCGAGAACGTGATGTTTTCTTCACGACCCGCCAGCTCATCGGCGCCGGTAGCACCCCAGGCTTGCAACTGTTGGATCACACCGCGCACCAGCACTTCCGGAGCGGAGGCACCCGCCGTGATGCCGATACGCTCAACGCCATCGAACCAGCTGCGCTGCATGTCTTCGGCACCGTCGATCAAGTACGCCGGCGTGGCCATGCGTTCGGCCAGCTCACGCAAGCGGTTGGAGTTGGAACTGTTAGGGCTGCCGACCACCAGCACAACATCACACTCATTCGCCAGTTGCTTGACCGCATCCTGACGGTTTTGCGTGGCGTAGCAGATGTCATCCTTGCGTGGGCCGCC
>NZ_BCBO01000073.1:0-20843 GCF_001320835.1 Pseudomonas sp. NBRC 111138
CTGGGAAACGCGTGCGCAGGGCATCGATGACGCGGCTGGTATCGTCCATGGACAAGGTGGTCTGGGTAACGAAAGCCAGGCGGTCGGGATTGTGCACCTGCAAGTTGGCGACGTCTTTTTCGTCTTCAACCAGGTAGATGGCGCCGCCGTTGCTGGCGTCGTACTGGCCCATGGTGCCTTCGACTTCCGGGTGACCGGCATGGCCGATCAGGATGCATTCGCGACCGTCGCGGCTATAACGCGCCACTTCGATGTGCACCTTGGTTACCAGCGGGCAAGTGGCATCGAACACTTTTAGGCCACGGCCGGCCGCTTCGGTACGTACGGCCTGGGACACGCCATGGGCACTGAAGATGACGATAACGTCGTCGGGTACCTGGTCGAGTTCTTCGACAAAGATCGCACCGCGTGCGCGCAGGTCTTCGACCACGAACTTGTTATGCACGACTTCGTGGCGCACATAAATCGGCGGCCCGAAGACTTCCAGGGCGCGGTTGACGATTTCGATCGCCCGGTCCACGCCAGCGCAGAAGCCACGGGGGTTGGCGAGTTTGATTTGCATGCTGTGCCTCGTGCCTTGCAGGCCAAGAAATTGGATCAACTCAGCTCTATAGAATAAGCGTCTGTATGAGCGGGCTTGCCCGCGATGCAAACGTCTCGATGTATCAGGTACACCGAGGTGATGCTATCGCAGGCAAGCCAGCTCCCACACAAGCCAGCCCCACAGGAACCGGTTTCGTCAGTTAGAGCGCTTTAACGTCGATGATTTCAACATCAAACGTCAAGGTTTTACCGGCCAACGGATGGTTGAAGTCGATGGTCACTTGCGTGTCATCGAAAGCTTTTACCACGCCGGGCAGTTCAGTATTCGCCGCATCATTGAAGATCACCAGCAAACCTTCCGACAGGTCCATACCCTCGAACTGCGAACGCGGGATGATCTGCACGTTTTGCGGGTTGGGTTGGCCGAAGGCGTTTTCCGGCAGGATCTGCAGGTTGCGCTTGTCGCCCGCCTTGAACCCGAACAATGCCGCTTCAAAACCAGGCAGCAGGTTACCGTCACCAACCTTGAAGGTCGCCGGGGCTTTGTCGAAGGTGCTGTCTACCGTGTCGCCATTCTCCAGGCGCAATGCGAAATGCAAAGTGACTTCCGTGTTCTGGCCGATGCGTTGCTCAGCCAATACCTGATCAGTCATTGACGGTTTCTCCGGTTTTCTTGCTCTTGAACATATCCAGCGCCAGCATGATTGCACCAACGGTGATGGCGCTGTCGGCAAAGTTGAACGCCGGGAAGTAGTGGCGGTTCTGCCAGTGCACCAGGATGAAGTCGATCACATGGCCCAGGGCGATGCGGTCATACAGGTTACCCAGCGCGCCGCCCAACACCAGGGCCAGCGCGATAGCCAGCCAGGTGTCGTCGCGACCCAGGCGCTTTAGCCACACCACCAGCACGGCACTGACCACCACGGCGATCACCGCGAACAGCCAGCGCTGCCAGCCGCCGCCGTCAGCGAGGAAGCTGAAGGCGGCGCCAGTGTTGTAGGCCAGGGTCCAGCTGAAGTAATCCGGAATCACCACGATTTGCTGGAACATTTCCAGGGAGCCCTCGAAGTGAGCCTTGCTGACCTGGTCAATAACCAGCACCAGCAGGCTCAGTACGAGCCAGCCCAGACGTCCGAAACGACTGGCTGCATTAGGCATAGTGGCGAACCTCGCCTTCACCGCTGATGTTATCGACACAACGACCGCAGATTTCCGGGTGCTCAGGGTTCACACCGACATCTTCACGGCAGTGCCAGCAACGGGCGCATTTAGGGAAGGCCGATTTCACCACCTTGAGCTTCAGGCCCGGTACCTCGGTGACCACGGCATCTGCCGGGGCCTGGGCGAAAGGTGCCAGGCTCGCGGTGGAGGTGATCAGTACGAAGCGCAGTTCGTTGCTCAGCTTGGCCAGGTCAGCAGTCAGGCCATCCTCGGCAAACAGGGTGACTTCGGCTTGCAGGTTGCCACCCACGGCCTTGGCCGCACGCTGGACTTCCAGTTCCTTGTTCACCGCAACCTTGACGGCCATGACGCCCGCCCAGTACTCGCGGCCCAGTTCGAAGTCGGCCGGCAGTTCGGTCAAGCCTTCGTACCAGGTGTTGAGCATGACGGACTCGTTACGCTCGCCCGGCAGGTATTCCCACAGCTCGTCGGCGGTGAACGCCAGGATCGGTGCGATCCAGCGCACCAGCGCTTCGCTGATGTGGTACAGCGCGGTCTGCGCCGAACGGCGAGCTTTGCTGTTGGCGCCGGTGGTGTACTGGCGGTCCTTGATGATGTCGAGGTAGAAACCGCCCAGCTCCTGCACGCAGAAGTTGTGGATCTTGGAGTAGACATTCCAGAAGCGGTATTCGCCGTAGTGCTCTTGCAACTCACGCTGCAGCAACAGGGTACGGTCCACGGCCCAACGGTCCAGCGCGAGCATGTCTTCGGCCGGCAGCAGGTCGGTGGCCGGGTTGAAACCGGTCAGGTTCGACAGCATGAAGCGCGCGGTATTGCGGATACGACGATAGGCGTCGGCGCTGCGTTGCAGGATCTGCTCCGAAACAGCCATCTCACCCGAATAGTCAGTCGAGGCCACCCACAGACGCATGATGTCGGCGCCCAGGGTGTCATTGACCTTTTGCGGCGCAATCACGTTGCCCAGGGATTTGGACATCTTGCGGCCGTTCTCGTCGACGGTGAAACCGTGGGTCAGCAGTTCGCGGTACGGTGCGTGGTCGTCGATGGCGCAACCGGTCAGCAGCGACGAGTGGAACCAGCCACGGTGTTGGTCCGAACCTTCCAGGTACAGGTCGGCGCGCGGGCCGGTCTCGTGACCCATCGGATGCGAGCCACGCAGCACGTGCCAGTGAGTGGTGCCCGAATCGAACCACACGTCGAGGGTGTCGCTGATCTTGTCGTACAGCGGCGCTTCATCGCCCAACAGCTCGGCGGCGTCCAGCTTGAACCAGGCTTCGATACCTTCCTGCTCAACGCGCTGGGCCACAAGCTCCATCAGTTCAACGGTGCGAGGATGCAGCTCGCCGCTTTCCTTGTTCAGGAAGAACGGAATCGGCACGCCCCAGTTACGTTGGCGGGAGATGCACCAGTCCGGACGATTGGCGATCATCGAATGCAGGCGCGCCTGGCCCCAGGCCGGAACGAACGTGGTGTCTTCGATGGCCTTGATCGCGCGGTTACGCAGGGTATCGCCGCTGGTCGGCTCTTTGTCCATACCGATAAACCACTGCGCAGTGGCGCGGTAGATCAGCGGGGTCTTGTGGCGCCAGCAGTGCATGTAGCTGTGCTTGATGGTTTCGGTGTGCAACAGCGCGCCGACTTCCGAGAGCTTGTCGATGATCGGCTGGTTGGCCTTGAAGATGAACTGGCCGCCGAAGAACTCCAGGGACGGCGCGTACACGCCATTGCTTTGCACTGGATTCAGAATGTCGTCGTTGACCATGCCATAGGCTTTGCAGGTCACGAAGTCGTCTACGCCATAGGCGGGCGCAGAGTGAACGATGCCAGTGCCGGCGCCCAGCTCCACGTAGTCCGCCAGGTACACCGGCGACAGACGGTCATAGAACGGGTGACGGAAGTTGATCAGCTCCAGCGCGGAACCCGTGGTGGTAGCGATCACCGAACCTTGCAGCTCGTAACGCGCCAGGCACGACTCGACCATTTCCTCGGCCAGCACCAGCAGGCGATCACCAACGTCCACCAGGGCGTAGGTGAATTCCGGGTGCACGTTCAGCGCCTGGTTGGCCGGGATGGTCCATGGGGTGGTGGTCCAGATCACGATGGCCGCTGGCTTGCTCAGGCTTGCCAGGCCAAAGGCCTCGGCCAGCTTGGCGTCGTCGGCGATCGGGAAGGCCACGTCGATGGTCGAGGACTTCTTGTCTTCGTACTCCACTTCCGCTTCGGCCAGGGCCGAACCGCAGTCGAAGCACCAGTTCACGGGCTTGAGGCCCTTGAACACGAAACCGCCTTTGACGATTTCGGCCAAGGCGCGGATTTCACCGGCCTCGTTCTTGAAGTTCATGGTCTTGTAGGGGTTGTCCCACTCGCCGAGCACACCCAGGCGGATGAATTCAGACTTCTGCCCTTCGATCTGCTCGGCGGCGTAGGCACGGCACAGTTCGCGGGTCTTGTCCGCGCCCAGGTTCTTGCCGTAAGTCACTTCGACTTTGTGCTCGATCGGCAGGCCGTGGCAGTCCCAACCCGGGACATACGGCGCGTCGAAGCCCGACAGGGTCTTGGAGCGCAGGATCATGTCCTTGAGAATCTTGTTCAGCGCGTGACCGATGTGAATCGTGCCGTTGGCATAAGGAGGGCCGTCGTGCAGGACGAACTTCGGACGATCCTTGCCAATTTCGCGCAACTTTCCGTACAGGCCAATACTGTCCCAGCGCTGCAGGATCTGCGGTTCGCGCTGTGGCAGGCCGGCCTTCATTGGGAAGGCGGTGTCCGGAAGGTTTAGCGTGGCTTTATAGTCGGTCATTTAAGGCTCTTCGGTTAGCGATGGGCGCTAGGTGCGGCTAGTGCACGGGCGGCGGCGACATCCGCATTGATCGCCGTTTTCAACGCCTCCAGGGAGGCGAAACGCTGCTCTTCACGCAGCTTCTGGTGGAAAACCACCGTCAAACGCCGGTCGTATAAATCACCGGCAAAATCCAAAAGGTGAACTTCCAGGTGGGCCTTGCCATCACCTGCAACCGTGGGTCTGACGCCTATATTGGCGACTCCCGGCCACGATTGGCCATCGATGTCGACACTTACCAGGTAAACCCCGGTCAGCGGCACACGACGGCGCTTGAGTTGCACGTTGGCGGTTGGCGT
This sequence comes from Pseudomonas sp. NBRC 111138, assembly GCF_001320835.1. Taxonomy (NCBI): domain Bacteria; kingdom Pseudomonadati; phylum Pseudomonadota; class Gammaproteobacteria; order Pseudomonadales; family Pseudomonadaceae; genus Pseudomonas; species Pseudomonas sp. NBRC 111138. The sequence continues at coordinate 4,864 of NZ_BCBO01000073.1, forward strand.
ACCCAATTGGCGCGCCAGCTTCTGGCCGTGCAATACCCGTCCGGCAATGCGGAACGGGCGTCCGAGCAAACGCTCGGCCAGGTCGAAGTCGGCGGCGGCCAGGGCGTTACGCACCTGGGTGCTGCTCACGCGCAGGCCGTCCAGTTCGACGGTTTGCGCGGCCTCGACAGTGAAACCCTGATTCACACCGGCATGTTGCAGGAAATCGAAATCCCCGACCCGGTCACAACCGAAATGGAAGTCGTCGCCGACCTCCAGGTGCTGCACACCCAAGCCGTCCACCAGGATGCGGTCGACGAACTCGGCGGCGCTGAGGCTGCGCAAACGCTGGTTGAATGCCAGGCAGAGGACACGGTCCACGCCCTCCTCCGCCAACAGCTGCAACTTGTCCCGCAAGCGCGCCAAGCGTGCCGGCGCCGTTTCCGGAGTAAAGAACTCCCGCGGTTGTGGCTCAAAAATCACCACGCAGCTGGGCACGCCCAACTCGACCGCACGCTCGCGCAGCCGAGCCAGGATAGCCTGGTGGCCACGGTGAACACCGTCAAAGTTGCCAATAGTGGCGACGCAGCCCCGATGCTCGGGGCGCAGGTTGTGGAGACCTCGAACCAGCTGCATAACGCGCTTCTTGCTCATAAAGTGGTCGATTATAACCACACCCAGCCCCGGACGACAGGCAACAGCGCAGGCCAAATGGATCGAATCGATAAAACAACCGTTTTATCGCGGCAAACTCTCTATCCCAACGACTTGCGATTGAAATCACGCAGGCGGAAACCCTGCAACAGCAACATCCCGAAGTACACCACCACGCCCGCCACTACCAATGCGCCCAGGCGCATGAAGCGCTCCAGCATATTGCCTTGGCCCCAGGCCGGCATGATGTGCATCAGGCCAAACAGCACAACCGACATCGCTGCTACCGCCACCAGCAACTTGAGCGCAAACACCCCCCAGCCTGGCTGCGGCTGGTACATCTGTTTTTTGCGCAATTGGTAAAACAGCAGACCTGCGTTTATGCATGCCCCCGCGCTGATCGCCAAGGCCAGGCCGGCGTGGGCCAACGGGCCGATAAACACCAGGTTGAGCAGTTGCGTGACAACCAGGGTAAAAATCGCGATTTTCACCGGCGTGCGGATGTTTTGCTGGGCATAGAAGCCGGGCGCCAGCACCTTGATCACGATAATGCCGAGCAGGCCGACAGAGTAGGCGACCAACGCATGCTGGGTCATCAAGGCGTCATGGGCGTCGAACTGCCCGTATTGAAACAGCGAGACCGTCAGCGGCTCGGCGAGGATGCCCAGGGCCAGGGCGCACGGCAACACCAGCAGAAAGCACAGGCGCAGGCCCCAATCGAGTATGCGTGAGTATTCCTGGCGATCCTTGCTGGCGTATGTACGCGCCAGGGTCGGCAGCAGGATCGTGCCCAACGCCACGCCCAGCACACCGGATGGCAATTCCATCAGGCGGTCGGCGTAGTACATCCACGACACCGAGCCGGACACCAGCAACGAGGCGAACGCGGTGTTGATGATCAGGGAAATCTGACTGACCGACACCCCGAGGATCGCCGGCAGCATGTTGCGCATCACGCGCCAGACGCCGGAATCCTTGAGGTTCAAGCGCGGCAGTACAAGCATGCCGATTTTCTTCAGGTGTGGCAGTTGGTACAGCAACTGTGCCAGCCCGCCGGCCAGCACCGCCCATCCCAGGGCCATGACGGGTGGATCGAAATACGGGGTAAGGAACAGCGCAAAAATAATCATGCTGACGTTCAGCAAGGTCGGCACAAAGGCCGGTACCGAGAAACGATTCCAGGTATTGAGGATCGCCCCGGCGAGCGAAGACAGGGAAATCAGCAATATATAAGGAAAGGTCACCCGCAGCAGATCAGTGGTCAGCGCGAACTTTTCCGGCGTGTTGGCAAAACCGGGCGCCGTGGCCCAGATCACCCAGGGCGCGGCGAGCATCCCGACGATGGTTACCAGCATCAGCACCAGCGTCAGCAAACCCGAGACGTAGGCGATGAACGTACGAGTCGCCTCCTCGCCATGCTGGGTCTTGTATTCGGCCAGAATCGGCACGAACGCCTGGGAAAACGCGCCTTCGGCAAAGATCCGCCGCAACAGGTTGGGCAGTTTAAAGGCAATAAAGAAGGCATCGGTGGCCATGCTGGCGCCAAAGATGCGGGCCAGCAGGGTGTCGCGCACGAACCCCAATACCCGGGAAATCATCGTGATAGAGCTGACGGCAGCCAACGATTTGAGCAGATTCATTGAAAGAGTTTGCGCCTATAGATAAAGAGCAGGCGAACTACGCGCCCACTTATGCGATACTGCGCGCCTGCAACAGCACAGAGCCAAAGCTCGCGAGTTTACAGGTCAAGCGCCGGAAATAAATCACCCGCCTCTTCAGATCGACCACTCAGCAGTTCGCATCAGCCGCCCTTGACAACCCGTCAAGTCATCGGCATGATTCGCGGCCTATTTTGTTTGCTATTTCCTAAAAAGTCTTTCGAGGAGCTCGACGGTGGCCAACACACCTTCCGCCAAAAAACGTGCAAAACAGGCTGAGAAGCGTCGCAGCCACAACGCCAGCCTGCGTTCCATGGTTCGCACCTACATCAAGAATGTAGTCAAAGCCATCGACACCAAAGACGCTGAAAAAGCTCAAGCAGCTTACGTTCTGGCTGTGCCTGTTATCGACCGTATGGCCGATAAAGGCATCATCCACAAGAACAAGGCCGCTCGCCATAAGAGCCGCCTGAATGGCCACATCAAGGCTCTGAGCGTTCCTGCTGCAGCCTAAGTGGTAACAACTGCAACGCAGCCCAGGCTGTGTAACAGTTAAGAAATGCCCCGTACCGAAAGGTCCGGGGCATTTTTGTTTGCCCCTGAAAACTGTAGGAGCGAGCTTGCTCGCGAAGATCGTTAACGATGACGCGGGAAGCCTGGCGCCCGGCGGGGCTCTCAGGTTTTTCGCGAGCAAGCTCGCTCCTACAGAAAGTTGACCGGGAATATTCTCAAGGCAAAAAAAACGCCCCGAACCAGTCGGGGCGTTTTTGCTACCACCTGATCAAAACATCAATCAATGGTGATGACCGCCTTCACCGTGGACGTGGCCGTGAGCCACTTCTTCCTGGGAAGCGTCGCGGATGGCCACGATCTTCACTTGGAAGTTCAGGCGCTGGCCAGCCAGAGGGTGGTTGCCGTCAACAGTAACGTCGTCGCCGTCCAGGTCGCGGATGGTGACGATCTGCATTTGGCCGTCCGGCGCGGAAGCGTGGAACTGCATGCCCACTTCCAGCTCATCGACACCTTCGAACATGCTGCGGCTCAAGGTGCTGACCAGTTCGGCGGAGTATTCGCCGTAGGCATCTTCAGGTTCTACGGCGACAGTCAGTTCGTCACCGACGTTCTTGCCTTCCAGAGCCTTTTCCAGGCCCGGGATGATGTTACCTGCGCCTTGCAGGTAAACCAGCGGCGCGCCGCCGGCGGAGCTGTCGATGACCTCACCAGCGTCGTTGGTCAGGGTATAGTCGATGGAGACAGCCTTGTTAGCGGCGATCGTCATGGGGCGAGACCTTTTGCATAAGAATGAAGAACGGACAAGTCTAAACAAGGATTTGCCCGAAAGCGAACGGAACCCGGACGGACGGGGCCGATCAACGGTCACGATCACAGGTTTTCATCAGGACGACGATGGGCACTGGGTGGCCGAGCTGTCTTGCGGCCACACCCAGCACCTGCGCCACCAGCCGCCCTGGCAGTCACGCGCCTGGGTGCTCGACCCCGCGCAACGCCTTGAAAAAATAGGCCAGGCCTTTGCGTGCGGCTGGTGTGCGCAAGGGCACGAATAACGATAACCTTGGCGTCTGATTCGCGGTAGGCACTCACCCATAGAGCGCCACCCAAGCCATGCACCTCCAGAGAATTCGCATGCAGACTTTTTTTATCGCGCCCACCGATTTTGGTGTGGGTCTGACCTCCATCAGCCTTGGGCTGGTGCGCACACTGGAAAGGGCCGGCCTGAAAGTCGGCTTTTTCAAACCCATTGCCCAGCCACACCCTGGCGATACCGGGCCGGAACGCTCTACCGAGCTGGTGGCGCGCACCCACGGCCTGAAACCGCCGCAGCCCCTGGGCCTGGCTCACGTAGAGCGCATGCTCGGCGACGGCCAGCTCGATGAGTTGCTCGAAGAGATCATCACCCTTTACCAACAGGCAGCCGTAGGCAAAGACGTGCTGATCGTCGAAGGGATGGTGCCGACCCGCAGCGCCAGCTACGCGGCACGGGTCAACCTGCACCTGGCCAAGAGCCTGGACGCGGAAGTGATCCTGGTCTCGGCGCCGGAAAATGAAGTGCTCACCGAGCTTTCCGGCCGTGTGGAATTGCAGGCCCAACTGTTTGGCGGCCCCAAAGACCCGAAAGTGCTGGGCGTAATTCTCAACAAGGTACGCACCGACGAAAGCATGGAAGCCTTCTCGGCGCGCCTCAAAGAGCATTCGCCGCTGTTGCGCAGCGGTGATTTCCGGCTGCTCGGCTGCATCCCCTACCAACCCGAGCTGAATGCCCCGCGCACCCGCGACGTGGCCGACCTGATGGGCGCGCAGATCCTCAACGCCGGCGACTACGAAAGCCGGCGCATGACCAAGATCATCATTTGCGCGCGCACCATGCGTAACACTGTCGAGCTGCTCAAACCCGGTGTGTTGGTGGTAACCCCGGGAGATCGCGATGACATCATCCTCGCCGTCAGCCTGGCCGCCATCAATGGCGTGCCGCTGGCCGGGCTGCTGCTGACCAGCGACACCCTGCCCGACCCACGCATCATGGATCTGTGCCGAGGCGCCTTCCAGGCCGGGTTGCCGGTGTTGTCGGTGAGCACCGGCTCCTATGACACCGCCAACCAGCTCAATAGCCTCAACAAGGAAATCCCTATCGATGACCGCGAGCGTGCGGAAATCATCACCGACTTCGTCGCCAGCCACCTCGATGCGCGCTGGCTGCACCAGCGCTGCGGCACGCCAAGGGAGATGCGCCTGTCGCCGGCAGTGTTCCGTTACCAGTTGATCCAACGCGCCCAGGCCGCCAACAAACGCATCGTGTTGCCCGAAGGTAGCGAGCCGCTGACCGTACAGGCCGCCGCGATCTGCCAGGCCCGCGGCATTGCCCGTTGCGTGCTGTTGGCCAAGCCTGCGGATGTGGAGGCAGTCGCCCGCGCCCAGGGTATCGACCTGCCCGAAGGCCTGGAGATTCTCGACCCCGACCTGATTCGCCAACGCTACGTGGAGCCAATGGTCGCCTTGCGCAAGAGCAAAAGCCTCAACGCGCCCATGGCCGAGCAGCAACTGGAAGACACCGTGGTGATCGCCACCATGATGCTCGCCCTCGACGAAGTGGATGGCCTGGTCTCCGGCGTGATTCACTCCACCGCCAACACCATTCGCCCGGCGCTGCAGCTGATCAAGACCGCGCCGGGCTGCACCCTCGTGTCGTCGGTGTTCTTCATGCTGTTCCCCGAGCAGGTGCTGGTGTACGGCGACTGCGTGATGAACCCGCACCCAAGCGCTGCGGAACTGGCGGAAATCGCCCTGCAAAGCGCCGACTCGGCGGCGGCATTCGGCATCACGCCACGGGTGGCGATGATCAGCTACTCCAGCGGTGACTCGGCCAGCGGCGAGGAGGTAGAAAAAGTCCGCGAAGCCACCCTGCTCGCCCACGAACAACAAAGTTCGTTGCTGATCGACGGCCCGTTGCAATACGACGCCGCCGCCAACGAAAACGTCGCCCGACAACTGGCGCCCAACAGCCAGGTGGCGGGCAAGGCCACCGTCTTTGTGTTCCCGGACCTGAACACCGGCAACACCACCCACAAAGCCGTACAACGCAGCGCCGATTGCGTGAGCCTGGGGCCGATGCTTCAGGGCCTGCGCAAACCGGTCAATGACCTGCCACGTGGCGCCCAGGTGGACGACATCGTGTACACCATCGCCCTGACGGCGATCCAAGCCGCCAACCGACCCATGGATATCTAAATGCTGGATTTTCTACCTGCCGCCGTGCGCGGGGTGATCGCTTCGCTGTTGCTGGCGCTGAACACGATCCTGCTGTGTTCGTTCCTGTTCATCGTGGCGCTGTTCAAGGCGCTGCCGTTCGCCAAGCGCCTGAGCGAATGGCTGATGAACCACACCCATGAAGCCTGGGTCACCAACAACAAGGGTTGGATGAACCTGGTGCGCCGTACGCGCTGGCACCTGACTGGCCTTGAGGGCCTGGACTACCAGCACTCGTACCTGGTGACCAGCAACCATCAGAGCTGGGTCGACATCATGGTGTTGCAGTACGTGCTCAATCGGCGCATTCGCCCCCTGAAGTTCTTCCTCAAGCAAGAGCTGATATGGGTACCGGTGATTGGCCTGGCGTGGTGGGCGCTGGGCTTTCCCTTCATGAAGCGCTACAGCAAGGCTTATTTGGAGAAGCACCCGGAGAAGAAAGGCAAAGACCTGGAAACCACGCGCAAGACCTGTGCGAAGTTTCGCGACAATCCCGTGGGGATTTTCAACTTTGCCGAAGGCACACGCTTTACGCCGGGCAAGCATGCGCAGCAGCAGTCACCGTTTCGCTACCTGCTTAAACCCAAGGCGGGCGGAATTGCGTTTGTGTTGGATGCCATGGGCGAGCAGCTCAAGTCACTGATCAATGTGACCATCCACTACCCCGCCGGGCGCCCAGGTTATTGGGATTTGCTGTGCGGTAACGTGAAGGACGTGGTGGTGCACTTTGAAGAGGTGCAGATACCGGCCGAATTCATCGGCAAGAATTATGAGCAGGATGGGGAATATCGACTGGCGTTCCAGGGCTGGATCAACCAGTTGTGGCAAGACAAGGATGCATTGTTGGAACAGCTGCACAAAGACTTTCCGGCCAGCCGCTGATCAACATGTGGATGCAATTTAATGTGGGGGCTGGCTTGCCTGCGATAGCGGTGGATCAGCTAAGTTTCAATAAACTGACAGTCTGCTATCGCAGGCAAGCCAGCTCCCACATTGACCGAGTCCACATTTGAGAATATGTAAAAAGCCCGCCACCGGGTAACCGGTGGCGGGCTTTTTTGTGCGGCAATAAAGCTTAGATCGCGCCGCGCTGACGCAACAGTTCCAGCACTTGCTTGACGCTGTCTTCCAGCGACAACGCCTGGGTGTCGATCACAAGGTCGGCATTCAACGGCACGTCATACGGGAAGGATTCGCCAGGGATGTTATCCCCACCAGCCGCGTACAAACCTTGCGGGTCACGCTCGGCGCACACCAACGGCGATGCCTGCACGTAGACGGTCAGCAGTCGGTCCGCACCAATCAGCGCCTTGGCCTGTTCACGGCCTTCGGCATCCGGCGCAACGAAGGCTGCCAGGGTCAACAGGCCGGCTTCATTGAACTGACGCGCCACATGAGCGGCACGACGCCAGTTCTCGGTACGCCCGGCACGGTCCTGCGGCAACCCTTTGTTCAGGTCGTGACGCAGGTTCTGGCCGTCCAGTACGAACACCGCACGGCCCATGTCGAACAGCTTGCGCTCGACCGCATAGGCCAGAGTGCTCTTGCCAGCGCCCGACAAGCCGCTGAACAACACCGTGGCCGGCTGCTGGCCGAAACGCAGGGCGCGCTCTTCGGTGGCGACATGCGCCAGGCTGCCGTGCTGCGCAGCGCCGCCATGACCCACCGGTGGCGCGATGATCATGCCCGCGGCCACCGTGCCGTTGGTCAAGCGGTCGATCACGATGAACGCGCCAGTGGTGCGGTTGCTGTCGTAACCGTCCAGGGCGATGGCGGCGTCCAGGCTGACCTTGACCCGGCCAATCTCGTTGAGCTGCAGCGAACTCGCCGGGCCTTCGGCCAGGGTGTTTACGTCCACGCGGTGCACGATGCTGGTGATGGAACCCGGCACGTAGCTGGTGGCGCGCTTGATGTCGTATTTCTTGCCCGGCAGCATCGGTTCTTCGCCCATCCACACCAGCATGGCGTCGAAGGCGTCGGTCACTTGCGGCACGTTGTCGGCATGCACCAACAGGTCGCCACGGGAGATGTCGATCTCGTCTTCCATGGTCAAGGTCACGGCCTGGCCTGGGCCTGCGTGTTCCAGCTCACCTTCAAAGGTGACGATGGATTTGACGCGGCTGCTCTTGCCCGACGGCAATACCACCACTTCGTCGCCCTTGTGCACGATGCCACTCGCCAGGGTGCCGGCAAACCCACGGAAGTTCAGGTTCGGGCGGTTGACGTACTGCACCGGGAAACGCAGGTCGGTGTAGTTGCGATCATTGGCGATCTCGACAGTCTCCAAGATCTCCATCAGCGACTGCCCGGTGTACCAGGGCGAACGCTCGCTCTTGTTCACCACGTTGTCGCCCTTGAGCGCCGACATCGGCACGAAGGCCAGGGTGCTCGGCTTGAATGCGATACCTTCGGCGAACTTCAGGTAATCGGCCTTGATCGACTCGAATACGCTTTGGTCAAAGCCGTTGATGTCCATCTTGTTGATGGCTACCACGATGTGTTTGATACCCAGCAACGAGGCGATATAGCTGTGGCGACGGGTCTGGGTCTGCACGCCATAGCGGGCGTCGATCAGGATGATCGCCAGGTCACAGGTGGACGCACCAGTGGCCATGTTGCGGGTGTACTGCTCATGGCCGGGTGTGTCGGCGATGATGAATTTGCGCTTGGCGGTGGAGAAATAGCGGTAGGCAACATCAATAGTGATGCCCTGCTCACGCTCGGCCTGCAAGCCATCGACCAGCAACGCCAGGTCGATATCGTCACCGGTGGTGCCGGACTTTTTCGAGTCGCGGGTAATGGCTTCCAGGTGATCCTCGTAGATCATCTTGGAGTCGTGCAGCAGGCGCCCGATCAGGGTGCTCTTGCCGTCGTCGACGTTGCCGCAGGTCAGGAAGCGCAACATTTCTTTGCGCTCGTGCTGGCCCAGGTAGGCGAGGATGTCCTCGCTGATCAAATCAGATTGATGCGACATGACAGCCCCTTAGAAATAGCCTTGACGTTTTTTATCTTCCATCGAGCCTGCACCATCGTGGTCGATGACACGGCCCTGGCGTTCGGAAGTTCGCGTCAGGAGCATTTCCTGAATGATGTCCGTCAGCGTCTCGGCTTCGGACTCCACCGCGCCCGTCAACGGGTAGCAGCCAAGGGTGCGGAAACGTACTTTCTTTTTGACGATGCGGGCTTTGTCTTCGTCGGACAGGTGCTCAAGGATGCGGTCGTCGTCGATCATGATCAACGTGCCGTTCTTCTCGATCACGTCGCGCTCGGCGGCGAAGTACAGCGGCACGATCGGGATGCCTTCCAGGTAGATGTACTGCCAGATGTCCAGCTCGGTCCAGTTGGACAGCGGGAACACGCGGATCGACTCGCCCTTGTTGACGTTGCCGTTGTAGACGTTCCACAGCTCCGGGCGTTGGTTCTTCGGGTCCCAACGGTGCTTGCTGTCGCGGAACGAGTACACGCGCTCTTTGGCACGGGATTTCTCTTCATCGCGACGGGCGCCGCCGAATGCTGCGTCGAAACCATGCTTGTCCAGCGCCTGCTTGAGGCCCTCGGTCTTCATGATATCGGTGTGCTTGGCACTGCCGTGGGTGAACGGGTTGATGTTCTGCGCCACGCCATCGGGGTTGATGTGGGTAATCAGGTCCAGGCCCAGCTCCTCGACCATCTTGTCGCGGAACTTGTACATCTCCTGGAATTTCCAGCGAGTGTCGACGTGCATCACCGGAAATGGCAGTTTGCCCGGGAAGAAGGCCTTGCGTGCCAGGTGCAGCATCACGGCGGAGTCTTTACCGATCGAGTAGAGCATCACCGGGTTATCGAACTCGGCGGCGACCTCGCGGATGATGTGGATGCTTTCCGCCTCCAGCTGTTTCAGATGCGTCAGTTTGTCGACCATGGTTACTCACGGAAAAACGATCTTATGGACGGCCAGCGGGCCGTGTTCGAGCGAGGCATGCTAGCACAGCAACTTCTTCTATTTAGGGCGCCAGCTAGACCGAAACGATATATGAATATGCCGCCCAGTTTGGGCTTCAACACTGTAAGTGTGGGAGCTGGCTTGCCTGCGATGGCCTCACCTCGGTGAGCCTGAATGGCTGCGGTGCCTGTATCGCAGGCAAGCCAGCTCCCACAGTGTTCAATGCTGTGCTTTAGATCGGATTGGGGCAGTCGATGAACAGATGCTCCAGGGCAAAGCGCCGCGCCAGGTAGTCGCCCAAGGCCTGCACGCCGTAGCGTTCGGTGGCGTGATGGCCGGCGGCGATGAAGCTGATGTCGTTTTCCCGGGCGCTGTGGAAGGTCTGTTCGGACGCTTCACCGCTCAGGTACAAATCGACACCCGCGGCAATCGCCTGGTCGATGTAGCCCTGGCCGCCACCGGTACACCAGCCGACGCGGCGAATCATTTCGCTGCCTTCGATCAGCAGCGGTTCGCGGCCCATCACGTCCTGCACGCGACGGGCGAAGTCACGAGGTGACAAGGGCTCGGCCAGGGAGCCGACCAGGCCGACGATTTTTGGGTTGCCCGGGTCCAGCGGGCCTTCGACGGTGATGTCCAGGTGGCGAGCCAGTTGCACGTTGTTGCCGACATCGGCGTGCAGGTCCAAGGGCAAGTGGTAGGCCAGCAGGCTGATGTCATGCTTGAGCAGGGTTTTGAGACGGCGCTGCTTCATGCCGGTGATGCACGGGTTTTCGCCCTTCCAGAAGTAACCGTGGTGCACCAGCACCAGGTCGGCCTTGGCTTCGACGGCGGCGTCCAGCAGGGCTTGGCTGGCGGTCACGCCGCTGACGATGCGCATCACTTGGGGCCGGCCCTCGACCTGCAGGCCATTGGGGCAGTAATCGGCAATTTTGGCGCTGCCGAGGTAGCGGTCGGCTTCCTCGACGAGGGTAGTAAGGGGCACGGCCATAAAAGACTCCTAAATATCCCGTTCGCAGGCGTCACAGCCTCGTATAATGCGCGACATTATGGGCGCTCTCCCGCCCCCTGCAACCTGTCAGGACTTACTTGATGCTCAAGGCACTGCGTTTTTTTGGATGGCCATTGTTGGCTGGCGTGCTGATCGCGATGCTGATTATCCAGCGTTATCCCCAGTGGGTGGGCCTGCCCACACTGGATGTGAACCTGCAACAGGCGCCGCAGACCAACACAGTGGTGCAAGGGCCGGTGACCTATGCCGATGCCGTGGTCATCGCCGCTCCGGCGGTGGTCAACCTGTACACCACCAAGGTCATCAACAAGCCCGCGCATCCGTTGTTTGAAGACCCGCAATTTCGCCGCTACTTCGGTGACAACGGCCCCAAGCAGCGCCGCATGGAATCCAGCCTCGGCTCCGGCGTGATCATGAGCCCCGAGGGCTACATCCTCACCAACAACCATGTGACCACGGGCGCCGACCAGATCGTGGTGGCCCTGCGTGACGGCCGCGAAACCCTGGCCCGCGTGGTGGGCAGCGACCCGGAAACTGATCTTGCGGTACTCAAAATTGATCTGAAGAACCTGCCGGCCATCACCCTCGGCCGCTCCGACGGTTTGCGCGTGGGCGATGTAGCGCTGGCCATCGGCAACCCTTTCGGGGTGGGGCAAACGGTGACCATGGGCATCATCAGCGCCACCGGGCGTAACCAGTTGGGCCTTAACAGCTACGAAGATTTCATCCAGACCGACGCCGCGATCAACCCCGGCAACTCGGGCGGTGCGCTGGTGGACGCCAATGGCAACCTGACTGGCATCAACACCGCGATTTTTTCCAAGTCTGGCGGTTCCCAGGGCATTGGTTTTGCCATCCCGGTAAAGCTGGCGATGGAAGTGATGAAGTCGATCATCGAGCACGGCCAGGTGATTCGCGGCTGGCTGGGCATTGAAGTACAGCCCTTGACCAAGGAACTGGCCGAGTCATTTGGCCTGACCGGGCGTCCAGGCATCGTGGTAGCGGGGATCTTCCGCGACGGCCCGGCGCAGAAAGCCGGCCTGCAACTGGGCGATGTGATCCTCAGCATCGACGGCGCGCCGGCGGGTGATGGCCGCAAGTCGATGAACCAGGTGGCACGGATCAAGCCGACCGACAAGGTGGCGATCCTGGTGATGCGCAACGGCAAGGAGATCAAACTGTCGGCGGAAATCGGCCTGCGCCCACCACCGGCGACCGCGCCAGTGAAAGAAGAGCAATAACCGTCGCGACCCAAGCGCCCGTTCGCGGGCGCTTGTAAGGCCATATTTCTTAGCGATTCATTCTCATTAGTCATGTTATATTATTTCAATATCGCTATTGGAACGCTCTATCATGTCGTCTCGAAAGTTTGTGCCCTTGGCCGGCCTGGCCCTGGGTTTGCTGCTCGACCCTGCCTACGCCGAAGAAAACACCCTGGAACTGGACACCATCAGCGTCACTTCCGACGCCTATGAATCCGCCACCGGCCCGGTCGACGGCTACCGCGCCACCCGCTCTGCCAGTGCGACCAAGACCGACACGGCCTTGCGCGACATCCCGCAATCGATCAGCGTGATTCCTGCCACGGTACTCAAAGACCTGGGCAGTACCAGCGTGGAGCGCGCCCTGGAATTCGCTGGCGGCGTATCCAAGCAAAACAACTTCGGCGGCCTGACCCTCTACGAATACAGCGTGCGCGGCTTCACCACGTCCGAGTTCTACCAGGATGGTTTCAGCGCCAACCGTGGTTACCCCAGCACCCCGGACGCAGCGAATATCGAGCGCATCGAAGTGCTCAAGGGCCCCGCCGCCAGCCTCTATGGGCGTGGCGATCCCGGCGGCACGGTGAATATCGTCACCAAGAAACCCCAGCCCGAGGCCTTCACCACGCTGCAAACCAGCGCCGGCAGTTGGGACCGCTACCGCACGGCGCTGGATGTGAATACGCCGCTGGACAGCGAGGGGCGCGTGCTGACGCGAGTGAACCTGGCCGTTGAAGACAACCACAGCTTTCGCGATCACGTGGACGCCAAGCGTGTGTTTGTCGCGCCCTCCTTCAGTTGGCAACTGGACCCGGACACCACCCTGCTGGTGGAAAGTGAGTTCGTGCGCCACAGCTCCACCTTCGACCGAGGCATCGTCGCCAATACCGGCATGTCCCATTCCACCTTCCTCGGCGAGCCCAACGACGGCAATATCCGCAACCACAACAACCGCATTCAGGCGGCGTTGGAACACCACCTCAACGACGCCTGGAAACTGCGCCTGGCCAGCCATTACAAGCAAGGCAGCCTGTGGGGCGATGCTTCGGAAAGCCGAGCGTTGAACGCAGACGGCCACAGCGTCAATCGCCGCTACCGTGAACGCTCCACCGGTTGGCATGACAGCATCACCCAGCTGGAACTGCGCGGGGTGTTCGATATGGGCAGTTGGCAACATGAACTGTTGATCGGTACCGAGTACGAGGATTACCGCAAGAAAGAGCGCGTGACGGCGATCGCAGGCGACTATCCCATCGACATCTACAAGCCGGTGTACGGCCAGCCCAAACCCAACGACAAACGCTCCGGTACCGACTTCTTCGAACAGACCAAAAGCCGCGCACTCAACCTGCAAGACCAGATCATCTTCACCGACCGCCTGCGCGGTATGATCGGTGCGCGCTTCGAACACTTCGAACAAAGCACCGACGACTTCACCCGCAACCACGCCAAGAGCCGCCAAACCCACGACGCCTTCACTCAGCGCGCCGGCCTGCTCTACCAGCTCACGCCAGAAGTCGGCGTGTTTGCCAACGCCTCCACGTCGTTCAAGCCCAATAGCGGCCTGGATGCCGCTGGCAAGTCCTTCAAACCCGAAGAAGGCGTGGGTTATGAGGTGGGGGTCAAGAGCGAGCTGTTTGACGACCGCCTCAGCGCTACCCTGGCGGCCTTTCATATCGAAAAGGAAAACGTGCTGACCCTGGACCCGGCGACCAACCTCAACCGCGCCATGGGCAAGGCCCGCAGCCAGGGGTTCGACCTGCAAGTAACCGGGCAAGTGACCGACGCAGTCCGCGTGATCGGCGCCTTGGCCTACATCGACGCTGAAGTGACCAAGGGCGACAAAACCATCCCCACGGGCAGCCGCATTCTGGGCGTGGCCAAGCGCAGTGGCAGTGTGTTGGGCGTGTATGAGTTCCAGGAAGGCGCGTTGCGTGGCTCAGACCTGGGCGCAGCGTTCACCTATGTAGGTGACCGGTCAGGCGAAGCCGGCACGGGTTTCGAACTGCCCGCCTACCACACCGTGGATTTGCTGGCCCATTATAAGGCTACGCAGAATGTGACGGTGGGGCTGAACCTCAACAACCTGTTCAATGAAAGGTACTACGAGCGGTCTTATAGCAACTATTGGGTCAACCCGGGTGAGCCGCGCAACTTCACGGTTAGCCTGACCCTTAATCTGTAGATACAGTCAAAATGTGTGGCTTGCCTGCGATGACCATAGGTAATCACGATGCGAAGCGAGCCGCTCTTGATCTTGATCTGCTTGTGATCTTGATCTCAGGCGCCCCGTTAAACCACGCTGGCCGAACGCAGGCTTGAATTCGTGGGTAACCCGGCAGGACGCCGGGTTAGCCGCCCCGCGCCATGGATGGCGCGTGGCGGCGGCCCACGGATTCAAGCCTGTGTTCGGGCACACCGAGCCTAGGCGAGGTGCCGAGTGGTGGGGCAAGAGCCCTTTGGTTACTTTGGGCTGGGCCGGCATTCCGGCTCTTTTCCAAAGTGACCCGCTGTAAAAGCGGAACCCTAAGCAGCCGTTACCGCAGGAATGGATATGTACACAATCCAACTGTGTTGACTGCCATGCCGCCTTCGCGAGCAAGCCCGCTCCCACAATTGGTCCGCGGGGGGGTCAAGTAGGGAAGCGTCGCGGTTAGGCCGCCATCGCAGGCAAGCCAGCTCCCACAATTGGATCACCGCAGGGCTCGATTACAAGGCAACCGGCGCTCGTTCGCACAGGGTATTAAGCGCTGCCGCCCACTGCGGCTCGTCATTCAGGCAAGGCACCAACACCAACACCAACTCCTCGCCCCCCGCTTCACGAAATTGCTCGCGACCGCGATCGCCAATTTCCTCCAACGTCTCAATACAGTCGGCGACGAACGCCGGGCACATCACCAGCAGCTTCTTCACGCCTTGCTGGGCCAATGCCTCAAGGCGTGCCTCGGTGTAGGGTTCGATCCACTTGGCCCGGCCCAGGCGGGACTGGAACGCCACCGACCATTTGCCCTCCGGCAAACCCAGCCGCTCGGCCACATCCCGCGCCACGCTGAAGCACTGCGCGCGGTAACAGGTGGCAAGCACTTCAGGGGATGCGTTCTTGCAGCAGTCGGCATCCTTGAAGCAGTGCTGGCCCGTGGGGTCGAGCTTGGTCAGATGACGCTCAGGCAAGCCATGGAAACTGAGCAGCAAGTGATCGTAATCCTGCTCCACATAAGAGCGCACACTCGCCGCCAGCGCATCGAGGTACTCAGGCTGATCGTAGAACGGTTGCAGGATCGAAAACTGCACATTCAGTTGCTTGTCGCGCACCACTCGCTTGGCTTCCTCTATCACCGTGGTGACGGTGCTGTCGGCAAACTGCGGGTACAACGGCGCCAGTGTGATTTTTTGAATACCCTGGGCGGCCAGGCGTGTCAGGACCGTTTCCAGGGACGGCTCGCCATAACGCATCGCCAGTTCCACCGGGCCCTGGGTCCACTGCGCGGTCATCTGCTGCTGCAGGCGGCGGCTCAGCACCACCAACGGCGAACCCTCATCCCACCAGATCGACGCATAGGCATGGGCCGATTGCTCGGGGCGCTTGATCAGGATCAGCGATACCAGCAAGCGCCGCACCGGCCACGGCAAGTCGATCACATAAGGGTCCATCAGGAACTGATTGAGGTAGCTGCGCACATCGGCCACTGAAGTGGACTTTGGCGAACCCAGGTTGACCAGTAACAACGCGT
>NZ_BCBO01000074.1:0-114633 GCF_001320835.1 Pseudomonas sp. NBRC 111138
CACCACGCGCCGCATGGAAAAACCTCCGTGTATCAATGAATCCCCCGAGTGTAGAGCGCAAAAGCGCTGGTTAGCTACCTCGTTCATCCTTACGCGCTGCCTGGCTCACAAATGAATGGAAACCGCGCACCGATCGAGTCCGGCCTTCGCTCGCCGATAATCTGTAAATTCTTCCAACTTATTTGTGATCAATAGTGAACAAACTTTCACCACTATTTGCTAGAACCCCACGGCACCGGGATAATGCGCGCCATACGGCCATTGCTCCCTGTCCCGGAATCCGGGGCCATTGGCCGCACATGGAAGCCCGCAGGGGCGGGATAACTTCTCAGTGATCAACTTCAACATCGCCCAATGGCGCGCCTGGGCTCCTGGCCTTGCGAGTGCGGACGACTGGTACGCCTGGTGCCGGGACCCGGTGTTGCCGCCTGTCAGCGAAGCGTCCCCCGATGTGTCATTTTTGCCAGCCATGCAGCGCCGTCGTCTGAGCCGGCTGGCGCGCATGGCATTCAGCGTCGGCTGGCCGCTGGCCGAGGGCCTTGAAGACCTGCCACTGGTGTTTATTTCCCGCCACGGCGAAACCCCGCGTACGCTGGACATCCTCAGCGACCTGGCCAACGAGCAGCCGCTGTCGCCGACTCAGTTCAGCCTGTCGGTGCATAACGCGGTAATTGGCCTGTGGTCGATCCTGCGCAATGAAACCAGCGAGATGACCGCCCTCGCCGCCGCCGGCGATGGCCTCGAACATGGCCTGCTCGAAGCCGCCGCTCTGCTCAACGAAGGCGCCGCTGCCGTATTGCTGGTGATCACTGAAGAACAACCGCCCCACGCCTACGCCAGCTGGATTACGGATGTGCCGTTCCCCTATGCCCTCGGCCTGTTGCTCACGCCGGGCGACGAGTGGCAACTGGAACTCACCACTGGCACTGTCCAACTCACTCAAACCCAGTGGCCCCACGCCCTGAACCTGCTGCGCACCCTGCTGACCGAACAGGGCGCCTGCCAACATGCCTGGAAGAACCGAGTATGGAACTGGCAACGCAAGCCCTGACCCACAAGCCACGGCAGGCCTATTATTGGCGCCTGTTCGCCACGGCCCTCAGCTTTTGCCTGTTCGGCATCGGCGGGCTGTGCCTGCGTTTGCTGGTGTTTCCGCTGCTCAGTTGCCTGCCGGGCGACGCCACCCAGCACCAACGGCGCGCACGCCACACCATCAGTTGCCTGTTCTGGTTTTTCATTCGCCTGATGAAGGGCCTGGGCATTCTCACCTACAGCGTCGAGGGTGCCGAAAAGCTTGGCCGCCCTGGCCAGATGATCGTCGCCAACCACCCGTCACTGATCGACGTGGTGTTCCTGATCGGCCTGATGCGCCAGACCAACTGCGTGGTCAAGCAGAGCCTGTTCCAGAACCCGTTCACCCGCAGCCCGGTACGCGATGCCGGCTATATCAGCAACGACGGCAGTGCCGATATGCTCGATGCCGCAGCCGATGCCCTGCGCGCCGGCCAGACGCTGATCATCTTTCCCGAAGGCACCCGCACCACGCCGGGCGCGGCGCCGGCCTTTCATCGCGGCGGTGCGGCCATTGCGCTGCGCGGTGCGACAATCATCACGCCAGTGGTGATCACGGTCAGCCCCACCACCCTGACCAAGGCCGAACCCTGGTATCGCATCCCCCACCGTCGATTTCACTTCAGTTTGCGCGTGGGCGCCGATATAGAGCCACAAGCGTTTGCCGCAGTCGGGCCCGCGCCCCAGGCTTCACGCAAGCTCAACGATCACCTGCATCACTATTTCATTAAGGAGCTCGCCGAAGATGAGCGACCAACACCGCCTTGAGCACGACATAAAGACGCTGATCATCGAGGCCCTGGGCCTGGAAGACATCAGCCCCGACGATATTGGCAGCGACCAGACCCTGTTTGGCGAAGGCCTGGGCCTGGATTCGGTCGATGCGCTGGAATTGGGCCTGGCGATTCAGAAAAAATACGGCATCAAAATCGATGCCGACGCCAAGGACACCCGCAATCACTTCACCAACGTGGCCAGCCTTGCGGCGTTCGTCACGGCCCGACAGGCAGCTTGAGACCGTACCATGCAAACTCGTGACGATATCTTCAACACCCTGCGCGACGCCTTGGTGGAACTGTTTGAACTGCCCCCGGAACGCGTCACCCTCGACGCCAACCTGTACCAGGACCTGGAAATCGACAGCATCGACGCCGTGGACCTGATCGACCACATCAAGCGCCAGACCGGCAAGAAAATCGCCGCCGAAGAGTTCAAGGCGGTACGCACGGTGAACGACGTGGTAGAGGCGGTGTACCGTCTGGTCCAGCCCGCCGCATGAGCCGGCTGATCGGCCTTGGCCTGTTATTGGCGGGGCTGCTGTACCCCTTCGCGGTGTATTACGGCACCGAGCACTTTGCACCTTGGCAGTTCGGCTTGCTGCTGGGCAGCCTGTGGCTGTTGCGCGCGCTCACCGCTGCGCGGCGCCCGGGCAGCCGCTGGATGGCGGTGGTGGTGATCGTGTTTTGCCTGGCACTGGCATGGTTCGATAGCCCCCAGTGGCTGCGTTGGTACCCGAGCCTGGTCAGCGGATTCATGCTGGCGCTGTTCGGCCTGAGCCTGAAGTACGGCCCGCCGATGGTCGAGCGCCTGGCACGCATGACCGACCCGCACCTGCCGCCCCACGCGGTGGTGTATACCCGCCGGGTCACCCTGGTGTGGAGTGTGTTTTTTCTCTGTAATGGCCTGCTCGCCGCCGCGCTCACCCTGTGGGCGCCGCTGAGCTGGTGGACGTTGTACAACGGCCTGATCGCCTACGGGCTGATGGGGCTGTTGTTTGCCGTGGAATGGCTGGTACGACAAAGGGTTCGAGGCCGCGTATGAAAGGGTTGAAACTTGAGCGCTTGCTGCTTGAGCCACTGCAAGATCGCGGGGTGACTACCGAGCCCGCCATGAATCACGCGCAACTGTGCGAGCAATCCCTGAGCCTCGCCGCAGGCCTGCAGGCCCAGGGTATCCGGCGCCTGGCCGTACACCTGGAAGACGCCGGCCTACTGGCGATTGCGCTGCTGGGCGCCTGGCGGGCCGGTGCGAGCGTACTGCTGCCCGCCGACCTGCAACCCCAGACGCAACAACGCTGGGCCGCTGCCGTGGATGCCTGGCTGGTGGACGCCAGCGACCTGGACGCGCTGTATCAAGCGCCCTTGAGCGCCGCTGCTCTCGACCTGGACAACTGCCAACTGAGCCTGTGCACTTCCGGCTCCAGCGGCGAGCCCAAGCGCATCGACAAGTCACTGCGCCAACTGGCCAACGAAGTAGAGGCGCTGGAAGCCCTGTGGGGCAAAGATCTCAAGGACGCCTGCATCATCGGCAGCGTCGCTACCCAGCATATCTACGGCTTGCTGTTTCGCGTGTTGTGGCCGCTGTGTGCCGGCCGCACCTTTGTACGCAAGCAACTGGCGTTCCCCGAAGACATGCAGCGCGCCAGCCGTGAGCACCCGCAATTTGCCTGGGTGGCCAGCCCGGCGCTGCTCAAGCGCATGGGCGACAACCTCGACTGGCCGGCACTGAGCCAGGTTGCACGGGTATTTTCCTCCGGTGGCGCGTTACCGGTTGATGCGGCCGGCAGCCTCTACGACCGTTTGCAGCAATGGCCGACAGAAATCCTCGGCAGCTCGGAAACCGGTGGCATCGCCTGGCGCCAGGGCGCGCAACCCTGGCAGCCGTTTGCCGATGTGCAACTGAGCCAGGATGCCGACGGCGCTCTGCGTATCGCATCAAAATACCTGCCCGAAGGGCACATCGAACAGACTGCCGACGCTGCACGCATTCATGCCGATGGCCGTTTTGAGTTGCTGGGCCGCCTGGACCGTATCGTCAAGCTGGAAGAAAAACGCATCTCCCTGCCGATGTTGGAACAAGCGCTGATCGCCCATGAATGGGTGTGCGACACCCGCCTGGGCGTGGTGCAGGAAAACCGTGCGTTCCTGGGTGCCGTGGTGGTGCTCACCGACGCGGGGCTGCATGCCCTGCGCAACCAGGGACGCCGCACGCTCACCCAGACCCTGCGCCAGCACCTGAGCCAACATTGCGAAGCCCTGGCCTTGCCACGCCGCTGGCGCTTGTTGCGCCAACTGCCGCTGAACAGCCAGGGCAAATTGCCCCAGGCCGATATCGAAGCCTTGTTGCTGGCGCCTCGCCCCAAGGGGCCTGAGGTGTTGGCACAAATCGAAACCGAAGGTGAATGGACCTTGCAACTGAGCATCCCACCGGACCTGGCCTATTTCAGCGGGCACTTCCCGGTCACCCCGGTATTGCCGGGGGTGGTGCAGGTGGAATGGGCGTTCAACCTGGGCCAACAATTGCTCGACCTGCCAACCCGGTTCGCCGGCATGGAAGTGCTCAAGTTCCAGCAACTGGTGCGCCCGGGCGATCACATCGAATTGCATCTGCGCTTTGATCGGGAGCGTAGCAAACTGTACTTCGCCTATCGCAATGGGGTTGCAGCGTGCTCAAGCGGGCGGATCGTGCTGGAGGCCGCGTATGCATAACCTGTTCTTGTGGCGAGGGAGCTTGCTCCCGCTGGAGTGCGAAGCGCTCCCAACCCAGGCATCACCCACTCCCAGGATGATCTCGGTCGCCTCCATTGGGGCTGCTTCGCAGCCCAGCGGGAGCAAGCTCCCTCGCCACGGGGTTTGCGCAGGCTTTGAATATGCATAACCCCTGCGCTTTGATCCCGGTATACAACCACGAAGCCGCCGTGCCGGCCGTGGTCCACAGTGTGCTGAAGAGCGGCCTGCCCTGCCTCTTGGTGGACGATGGCAGCAGCGCCGCGTGCGCAGCCGTGCTGGCGCAGTTGGCGACGCTGGATAACGTCACCCTGCTGACCCTGCCCAGCAACCAGGGCAAGGGCGCCGCCGTGATGGCCGGTTTTCGCGAAGCCGCGCGCCTGGGCTATACCCACGCTCTGCAAGTGGACGCCGATGGCCAGCACGACCTGCGCGAAGTCCAGACCTTTATCCACACCTCACGCCAGCACCCCGACGCCGTCATCTGCGGCTACCCGGAATACGACGACAGCGTGCCCAAGGGTCGCCTGTACGCACGTTACCTGACCCACGTGTGGGTGTGGATCAATACCCTGTCGCTTGAGATTCGCGACTCGATGTGCGGCTTTCGCGTGTACCCACTGGCGCCGACCCTGGCGCTGATGGACTCGGCCTACATTGGCACGCACATGGATTTCGACTCGGACATCCTGGTACGCCTGGCCTGGCGCAACCAGCCGATGCGCTGGCTGCCCACCCAGGTGCACTACCCCACCGACGGCCTGTCGCACTTTCGCTTGTTGCGTGACAACCTGCGCATCAGCGCCATGCACACGCGGTTGTTCTTCGGCATGCTCGTGCGCGCGCCGATGATCCTGTGGCGACGGTGGCAAGCATGAACGACAGCACCAAGCATTGGGCCGACCGCGAGGAACGCGGCAGCTTCTGGCTGATGAAATTCACCGCGGTCGCGGTCAAAGTCCTCGGCCGTCGCCTATTGAGCCCGTTGCTCTACAGCATCGTCTTTTACTTCTTCCTGTTCGGCCGCACCGCACGCCACAGCGCCTGGCAATACCAGCAGCGGCTGGCGCAATGGAGCGGGCGCGATGACTTGCTGCCGAGCCACCGCACAGTCTTTGCCCAGTTCATGGCCTTCGCCGATTCGCTGCTCGACAAGCTGGACGTGTGGAACGGCAAGCTGCGCCTGGAGCAAATCGAAATCAACGACCCGGCACAGTTACGCAGCCAACTGCGTGGCGAGCGCGGGCAAATGCTGGTGGGCGCGCACCTGGGTAACCTGGAAGTGTGCCGCGCCCTCGCGGAGATTGGTGAGCAGGTCACCATGAATGTGCTGGTGCACACCAAGCACGCCGAGCGTTTCAACCGTCTGCTGGGCGAGGCCGGCGCGACCCATTTGCGCCTGATCCAGGTCAGCGAATTGGACCCGGCCACCATGCTGCTGCTCAGCCAGCGCCTGGACGATGGCGAGTGGCTGGCGATTGCCGGCGACCGCATCCCGCTGCACGGCGGGCGTACGGTGCGCGTGGACTTCCTCGGCCATACGGCGGCATTTCCCCAAGGCCCATGGCTGCTGGCGGGCTTGCTCAAATGCCCGGTCAATCTGCTGATGTGTCTTAAGCACCAGGGCCGCTATCGCCTGACTATCGAGCCCTTTGCCGATTTGATCGAGTGGAAGCGCAGTACCCGCGAGCAGGTCATCGCCCTGTGGACCGCCCGCTACGCCGCACGCTTGGGCCAGTTCTGCCTGCAAGCGCCCCAACAATGGTTCAACTTTTACCCTTTCTGGAAGACCGATGACGACGCCTCTTGAGTCCATCACCTTTGGTGAACGCCCCCTGCGCATCGAAGACGTGCTGGCCCTGGCCAACCGCCAGGTGCCAACTCGCCTGCAGGACGATGCCGCGTACCGCCAGCGCATCGCCAAGGGCGCGCAGTTCCTCGACTCGCTGCTGGACAAGGAAGGCGTGATCTACGGCGTGACCACCGGCTACGGCGACTCCTGCGTGGTGGCAGTGCCGCTGGAACACGTCGAAGCGCTGCCGCGTCACCTGTACACCTTTCACGGTTGCGGCCTGGGCAAGTTGCTCGACGCCCAAGCCACCCGTGCCGTGCTGGCGGCGCGTTTGCAGTCGCTGTGCCATGGCGTATCGGGCGTACGCGTGGAGCTGCTGGAGCGCTTGCACGCCTTCCTCGAACACGATGTGCTGCCACTGATCCCGGAAGAAGGCTCGGTGGGTGCCAGTGGTGATCTGACGCCGCTGTCCTACGTGGCCGCGACCTTGTCCGGCGAGCGCGAGGTGCTATTCCGTGGCGAACGCCGTCCGGCGGCCGACGTGCACCGCGAGCTGGGCTGGGAGCCGTTGGTCCTGCGCCCCAAGGAAGCCCTGGCACTGATGAACGGCACCGCCGTGATGACCGGCCTAGCCTGCCTGGCCTTCGCCCGCGCCGACTACCTGCTGCACCTGGCGACGCGCATCACCGCGCTCAATGTGGTGGCCCTGCAAGGCAACCCGGAACACTTCGACGAGCGCCTGTTCGCCGCCAAGCCGCACCCAGGGCAGATGCAAGTGGCCGCGTGGCTGCGCAAGGACCTGGCCATCGACGCGCCCACGGCCCCCCTGCATCGCCTGCAAGACCGTTATTCGTTGCGCTGCGCGCCCCATGTGCTCGGTGTATTGGCCGACAGCCTGAACTGGCTGCGCACGTTCATCGAGATCGAACTGAACAGCGCCAACGACAACCCGATCATCGATGCCGAAGAAGAACGCGTGCTGCATGGCGGGCACTTCTACGGCGGGCATATCGCCTTCGCCATGGACAGCCTCAAGACCTTGGTCGCCAACGTTGCCGACCTGCTCGACCGCCAGCTCGCACTGTTGGTGGATGTGCGCTACAACCATGGCCTGCCGAGCAACCTGTCGGGCGCCCCGGCTGACCGTGCCATGATTAACCATGGCTTCAAGGCCGTGCAGATCGGCACCAGCGCCTGGACCGCCGAAGCGCTGAAAAACACCATGCCGGCCAGCGTGTTCTCGCGCTCCACCGAGTGCCATAACCAGGACAAGGTGAGCATGGGCACCATCGCTGCCCGCGATGCGATCCGCGTGCTGGAGTTGACCGAACAGGTGGCCGCCGCGACCCTGCTCGCCGCGAACCAGGGCGTGTGGCTGCGCGCCCAGGCCGAGGATGCCCGCCCACTGCCACCGGCACTGGCCGCGATGCACGCGGAACTGGCCCAGGATTTTGCGCCGGTCATCGAAGACCGCGCCCTGGAAGGCGAACTGCGCCTGTGCCTGCAACGTATCGCCGCGCAACACTGGAGGCTGCATGCGTAGCCCCGGCGTGTTGCACAGCGACACTGAAATCCTCGTGCCGTTTTTCGACATCGACACCATGAACGTGGTGTGGCACGGGCATTACGTGAAGTATCTGGAAGTGGCGCGCTGTGCGTTGCTGGACAAGATCGGCCATAACTATACGGCGATGCTCGAAGCCGGCTACGCCTGGCCAGTGATCGACATGCAGCTACGCTATGTACGCGGCGCGACCTTCGGCCAGACCATCAACGTGCGCGCCAGCCTGGTGGAGTGGGAGAATCGTTTGAAGGTCAATTATTTGATCACCGACCTGGCCAGCGGCGAGCGTTTGACCCGCGCCAGCACAGTGCAAGTGGCGGTGGAAATCGCCAGCCGCGAGATGCAGCTGGCCTCGCCCAAAGTCTTTACCGACGCCGTAGAGAGAGCCCTGGAATGAGACCCCCTGTAGGAGCGAGCTTGCTCGCGAAGATCGCCAACGATAACGCGGGGCGCCTGACACCCCGTGGGGCCCTCAGGTTTTTCGCGAGCAAGCTCGCTCCTACGGTGGCTGCGTTGTTGCTGAGCTTCAGCGCCCAGGCTTTTGACTTGCAGCAGTTGAGCGATCAGCTTGCCAAACCCTCCGTGATCCACGGCAACTTCACCCAGGAAAAACACCTGCGCGCCCTGCCCCAGCCATTGGTGAGCAAAGGCACCTTCGTGCTCGCCAAGGATCACGGCCTGCTGTGGCTGTTGAAAACCCCGCTGCAACAGGACTACCGCATTACAGCCCAGGGCATTGCCCGCCGCGATGCCAATGGCTGGCAACTACTGCCAAACAAGAGTGCCGGCGCCGAACAGAATCGTTTGTTCCTGGCAGTACTGCAGGGCGACAGCAGTGGCCTGCAGCGCGACTTCGACCTGCAACTGCAAGGCGAGGCCCAACAATGGAAGCTCACGCTGACCCCACGCTCACTGCTGCTCAAGCAAGTCTTCACCCAGATCAATATCGACGGCGGCGCACTGGTGCGCACCATTGAACTGCTGGAAACCCAAGGCGACAGCACGCTGTTGCGCATGCAGGACAGTACCGCCGACCAGCCGTTGAGCAATGCGGAGCAACACGACTTTGCCCAGTGAGCGCCTGCTGCCGCGCCTGTTCCTGACCTTGCTGGTGGCCGTGCTGGCCCTGGCAGGCTGGCAGTGGCGTGATGGCGCGCCGTTGTCGGCCAACCTGATGGAGCTGGTGCCCGGCAGCACGCCAGACGCACTGGAACTGCAAGCCGAACAGCGCATGCAAGAGCCGCTCAACCGCGAAATGCTGGTACTGGTGGGGCATGCCGACCGCCAGCAAGCGGTGGCCGTGGCGCAGCAACTGGGTGAGCGTTGGCAGGCCAGCGGCCTGTTTGAAAAGGTGCAGTGGAACCTGCAAGCCGACTTGCCAGCGTTGCGCGAACAACTGCTGCGTGGGCGTTTGTCGATGCTCTCGTCCAAGGACCGCGAACAACTGATCCAGCAGCCTGAGGCGTTCATCCAGCAACGCGTGCAATCGCTGTTCGACCCCTTCACCGGCTTCAGCCTGGTGCCAAGCCAGGACGATTGGCTCGGCCTGACCGGGCGCATCCAGAACAGCCAGCCGCAACACGGTGCGGTGCAAATGGACATCGGCAGCGGCGCCTTGATCGCCGATGCCGACGGCAAGAGTTGGGTGCTACTGCGAGCGCGCACTACCGGCAACGCCTTCGACATGAAGCTGCCGCTGCAAGTGGCGGACTTGCTGAAGGCCAGCCGCGAGCAAGCCAGCGCACACGGCGCGCAACTGCTCGCCGCCAGCGGTTTGCTCTATGCGGCCAACGGGCAACAGCAGGCCACGCGGGAAATGACCTGGGTCGGCGGCGGCGCTACCCTGGGCACCCTGTTATTGCTGCTGCTGGCGTTCCGACGCTGGCGGGTGCTGCTGGCGTTCGTGCCGGTACTGGTGGGCATGCTGTTTGGCGCGGTGGCATGTGTGGCGCTGTTTGGGCATATGCATGTGATGACCCTGGTGCTGGGTTCCAGCCTGATCGGCGTGGCAGTGGATTACCCGCTGCATTACCTGTCCAAAAGCTGGAGCCTGCAGCCGTGGCGCAGTTGGCCGGCGTTGCGCCTGACCCTGCCAGGGCTGAGTCTGAGCCTGGCCACCAGCGCTATCGGCTACCTGGCGCTGGCCTGGACGCCGTTCCCGGCGCTGACCCAGATTGCGGTGTTTTCGGCTGCTGGTTTGGTCGGTGCCTATTTGTGTGCCGTGTGCCTGTTGCCCGCGCTGCTCAGGGGCGTGGAACTGCGCCCGGCGCAATGGCCGCTGCGTGTCGCCCAAAGCCTATGGCAACTGCGCACGGCACTGCTCAAACGCGTACCCAGTTCGGTACTGCTGGTGTGGGTGCTGCTGTTCTGCGCTGCGGGCCTGTGGCAACTGAACACTAAAAACGATATCCGCCAATGGATCGGTGCGCCGCCGCAGTTGCTGCAGGAAGCCCAGGCCGTGGCGCGCATCACCGGGTTCCAGCCCACCAGCCAGTTTTTCCTGGTGCGAGCGGACAATCAGCAGCAGTTGCTGGAGCGCCAGGCCGCCTTGGGCAAACGCTTGGACCAGTTGGTGCAGATGGACAAGCTCCAGGGCTACCTGGCGCTCAATCAACTGGTCAACCTTCCCGGCGAGCAACAACAGCTGCGCGAGGCGCTGAACAACCTGGCGCCACACTGGCAACCGCTACTGGACCTCGGCGTGCCCCTCAGCGCCCTGCAAGCCGAAGTGGCGCAGTTGCAGGCGCTGCCCACCGCAGACATCGACGCCGCATTGCAAGGCCCGCTGGCCGAGCCGTGGCGCACGCTGTGGCTCGGCCCGGTGGACGGTGGCGTGGCGGCCATGGTCAGCCTCCAAGGCTTGAACAACCCGGCGCTGCTGCGGGTGCAGGCACTGGACTTGCCCGGCGTGCAGTTGGTGGATCGCTTGGGTGACTTGAACCGGGTGTTTGCCGACACGCAGATCAGCGCTGCCGAATTGAAGTTGCTGTCTTGCGTGCTGATCGTGCTATTGCTGATTGCGCCCTTCGGCTTTGGCGGCGCCTTACGTATCGTTGCCTTGCCGCTGCTGGCTGCGTTGTGCAGCCTGGCCAGCCTCGGTTGGCTGGGCCAGCCGCTGACTTTGTTCAGCCTGTTTGGCCTGCTGCTGGTCACGGCCATCAGCGTCGACTATGCGATTTTAATGCGCGAGCAGATCGGCGGCCCTGCCGTCAGCCTGTTGGGAACGCTGCTGGCGGCGCTGACGACCTGGTTGTCGTTCGGCCTGCTGGCCGTCTCCAGTACACCGGCCGTGAGCAATTTCGGCTTGTCGGTCAGCCTGGGCCTGGCGTTCAGCTTTATGCTGGCACCCTGGGCCAGCCGCCAGAACCACGCCTTATGAATGTGATTAGCGCCCATGCGGCAAGGAGCCCTCGTGCCCACAGTTGAAATGGAACGTCGCCAGGTGGTGGTGATCGGTGCCGGGCCTTCCGGTGCCATCGCGGCCGCGCTGTTAAAGCGCAAAGGGCATGATGTATTGATCATCGAGCGCGAGCATTTCCCGCGTTTCTCGATTGGCGAAAGCCTGCTGTCGCACTGCATCGACTTCATCGAAGAAGCCGGCATGCTCGACGCTGTGCAAGCTGCAGGCTTCCAGGTAAAAACCGGCGCCGCATTCGCTTGGGGCGAGCGCTACAGTGCCTTTGATTTCAGCGACACCTTCAGCAACGGCAAGCCCACCACCTTCCAGGTGCAGCGCGGCGAGTTCGACAAATTGCTGGCCGACCAGGCGGCGTTGCAAGGCGTGGAAATCCGCTACGGCCAAACCATTGTCGGCGTGGATTTTTCTGCCGAGAGCCGGTATTTGCATGTGCGCCGCCAGAATGGCAGCGAGTACCACCTCAAGGCCAGGTTCGTGCTCGATGCCAGCGGCTACGGCCGTGTGTTGCCACGCCTGCTGGACCTGGAAGCACCGTCGAATTTCCCGCTGCGCCAGGCCGTATTCACCCACGTCGAAGACCGTATCGAACACCCAGGCTTTGACCGCAGCAAAATCCTGGTGACCACTCACCCGACCAAGCGCGATATCTGGTTCTGGACCATCCCGTTCAGTAACGGCCGTTGCTCGGTAGGCGTGGTCGCAGCCAAAGAGCATTTCGAGGGTGCCGACAGCGACCTCGACGCCTGCCTGCGCGGCTTTATCGAGCAAACCCCAAGCCTGTCCGCCGTGCTGCAAAATGCCGTCTGGGATACCCCGGCGCGCACCATCGGCGGCTACTCGGCCAACGTCAAAACCCTGCACGGCCCAGGCTTTGCGCTACTGGGCAATGCGGCGGAATTCCTCGACCCGGTGTTCTCTTCCGGCGTGACCATTGCCATGCGTTCGGCCAGCATGGCCGCAGGAGTGCTGCACCGCCAATTGAGCGGAGAAACGGTGGACTGGCAAACCGAGTTCGCCGAACCGCTCAAGCGCGGTGTCGATACCTTCCGTTGCTACGTCGAGGGCTGGTACGCGGGCACGTTCCAGGACGTGATTTTCCATCCTGGCAGTTCACCGGAGATTCGCCGCATGATCAGCTCTATCCTGGCCGGTTACGCCTGGGATGAACGCAACCCGTTTGTCAGCGAGCCGAAACGGCGCTTGCGGATGTTGTCGGATATTTGTGCGAGTGAAGCGGTATGAGCAGCCCTGGCGTTGAAAAAAACTACCTGAGTCAAAACTACGTCGAAGAAACCAAGTTCGGCTTCTGGTTCCTGCGCAGCCATACCTGGCAGCATCACGTATTGCGCGTGGCGATCAATGACCTGCGCAGCCTGTTCAGCGAGCCGCTGCCGGTGGCGCCGGTGTTGCTGGATGCCGGTTGCGGCCAGGGCAAATCCTTCCAGTTGCTGCATCAGGTGTTCGCGCCTTCGCGCCTGATCGGCCTGGATGCCGACCCTCACAGCCTGGCACTGAGCCGTGAAGAAGCCGCGCGGCTGGGCCTGGACGTCGAGTTGATCGGCAGCGACTGCGCGACCCTCAACCTAGCGGATGCCAGCGTCGATATCCTGTTCTGCCACCAGACCTTCCATCATCTGGTGGAACAACATCGCGCACTCAAGGAGTTCTATCGGGTGCTCAAGCCGGGCGGCTATCTGCTGTTTGCCGAATCCACCGAAGCCTACATCGACACCTGGGTGATTCGCTGGCTGTTCCGCCACCCGATGCATGTGCAGAAAAGCGCCGAAGAGTACCTGGAGATGCTGCGCGAGCAGGGCTTTGAGTTCGCTGCTCAGAACATTTCGTACCCTTACTTGTGGTGGAGCCGTTCCAGTGACTTCGGCCTGCTGGAACGTTGGGGCCTGCGCAAGGCACCGCCGGTGGGTCAGCGCGAGGAAACCCTGGTCAACTGCGTGGCCCGTAAACCTGTGGAGAATGCGGCCCCATGATGCGCCTGCTGTTGATAAGTTGCCTGTTGCTGCTCAGCGCCTGTGCCAGCCAGGCGCCGCTGCCGGAAAAAATGCCGGCCCTGGCCTTGCCGATGCAATTGCATGTGCAGCGCCTGGCAGACGGCCAGAGCCAGGACTGGCTGCTGGTGATCCAGCGCGAAGGCCGCGCGATTCGCTGGTCGATGATGGACCCGCTGGGCATTCCCCTGGCCCGGCAAAAACTGCTTGATGGGCAGTGGCAGGCAGACGGCTTGCTGCCGCCCAACCCCCAGGCGCGCACGCTATTTGCCGCGCTGCTGTTTGCCCTGACCGCGCCCGGTGACGTACCGGCGTTGTATCCCACTGCCCAGGCCATGGACCTGACGCGCACGCTGCCGGGCCACTGGCAGATCGTCTACCAGTCTTCGGAGGTGTTCAGCGTGAACATGGCCGACCCGCCGCTGAGTTACCGCATCAGCCCGCTGGGTGTGAGCCGATGACCGCCTACCTCAACGCCCTTGGCGTGATCTGCGCCCTTGGCCGTGGCCAGGCGCAAGTCAGCCGCAAGCTGTTTGCCGGCGACTGTTCGGGCATGCGTGCCGAAAGCGGCTGGGTGCCGGAACGCGTAGTGCCGGTGGCCGCCGTACACGGCGAACTGGCGAGCCTGCCCCCGGAACTGGCCCAGCAAAGCAGTCGCAATAACCAGTTGCTGCTGGAAGCGGCGCTGCAAATTGAAGATCAGATTCGTCTGGCCATCCAAACCTATGGCCCTGACCGGGTCGGGGTTGTGCTGGGCACCAGCACCTCGGGCATTGACGAAGCCAGCCGTGGCATTGCCCATTACCTGCAGAACACGCAGTTCCCCGCTGACTACGATTACCAGCAACAGGAACTCAGCGCCCCGGCCAACTTCCTCGCCGACTGGTTGAAAGTAAGCGGCCCGGCCTATGTGATTTCCACCGCCTGCACCTCCAGCGCCCGAGCATTGATGAGCGCCCAGCGCCTGTTGGACCTGGGGGTGTGCGATGCGGTGATCTGCGGCGGCGTGGACAGCCTGTGCAAGCTGACGCTGAACGGGTTTACCGCGCTGGAAGCAGTGTCTGCCGAGCGCTGTAATCCGTTCTCGGTGAACCGCAACGGCATCAATATCGGTGAAGCGGCGGTGCTGTTCCTGATGAGCCGCGAGCCGGCCCCCATCGCCTTGCTGGGCAGCGGCGCCAGTTGCGACGCGCACCATATCTCTGCGCCCGAGCCCAGTGGCAAGGGCGCGTTGCTGGCCATGCGCAAGGCCTTAGCCTGCGCGAAGCTTTCGCCCGAGCAGATCGGCTACCTGAACCTGCACGGCACCGCGACCCAACACAACGACGCCATGGAAAGCCTGGCGGTCGCCAGCCTGTTTCCCGGCGGCGTCGCCTGCTCATCGACCAAGCCCATGACCGGCCACACCCTCGGCGCTGCCGGGGCACTGGAAGCCGCGTTCTGCTGGCTGAGCCTGACCCATCGCCTGCTGCCACCCCACGTATGGGACGGCCATCCCGACCCGGCGCTGCCCGCGTTGCAATGGGTGCGCAGCGGCGACAGCTTGAAAAAAACCTGCCTGATGAGCAACTCGTTTGCCTTCGGCGGTAACAATGTCAGCCTGATAATCGCAGAGGCCCCATGATCGATTGGCCACTTGCTGAACTGCTGCCCCATGCGGGCGACATGATCCTGATCGACCAGGTGCTGTCGTTCGATGAAGAGCAGATCCACACCCGCGTCACCGTCAAGCCCGGCGGCCTGTTCAACCGTGCTGACGGTAGCCTGCCAGCCTGGGTCGGCATCGAGCTGATGGCGCAAAGCGTCGCCGCGTATGCCGGTTGCCATGCACGCCAGCAAGGCAAGGCCGTGGAACTCGGTTTCCTGTTGGGCACACGTAAGTTCGAGTGCAACGTGGAGCACTTCCCGGCCGGTGCCGAGCTGAATATCCACGGCCTGCGCTCCCTGGAAGACGACAACGGCATGGGTGTGTTCGAATGCCACCTCACCGGCGACGGTATCCAGGCCAGCGCGCGCCTAAACGTATTTCGACCGCCCCAGGCGGCCAACTATTTAGATGAATCGAAGGACGATACGCCATGACTGAATCCGTACTGGTCACCGGCTCCAGCCGTGGTATCGGCCGCGCCATTGCCCTGCGCCTGGCCCAGGCCGGCCATGACATTGTGCTGCATTGCCGCAGCGGTCGTGCCGAAGCCGACGCGGTACAGCTCGAGGTCCAAGCCCTGGGGCGCGAGGCACGCGTGCTGCAGTTCGACGTGGCGGATCGCGCTGCGTGCAAAGAGATCCTTGAGGCCGATGTGGAGCAGCATGGCGCCTATTACGGCGTGGTGCTCAATGCCGGCCTGACCCGCGACGGCGCCTTTCCTGCTCTGTCGGAAGACGATTGGGATGTGGTGATGCGCACCAACCTGGATGGTTTCTACAACGTGCTGCACCCGGTGATGATGCCGATGATTCGGCGCCGCGCCGCCGGGCGTATCGTGTGCATCACCTCGGTGTCCGGGCTGATCGGCAACCGCGGCCAGGTCAACTACAGCGCCTCCAAAGCCGGCTTGATCGGCGCGGCCAAGGCGCTGGCCATCGAGCTGGGCAAGCGCAAGATCACCGTCAACTGCGTGGCGCCGGGCCTGATCGACACCGCGATGCTGGATGAAAACGTGCCGGTAGAAGAACTGATGAAAATGATCCCGGCCCAACGCATGGGCACGCCGGAAGAAGTCGCCGGCGCCGTGAACTTCCTGATGTCCGCCGAAGCCGGCTATATCACGCGCCAGGTGCTGGCCGTGAACGGGGGCCTGTGCTGATGAAGCGCGTTGTCGTCACCGGCATGGCCGGCGTGACCTCCCTGGGCAGCGACTGGGACACCATCGCCGCGAACTTTCGCGCCAACCGCAGCGGCATCCGGCGCATGGATGAGTGGGACCGTTTCACCGAACTGAACACGCGCCTGGCCGGCCCTATCGACGATTTCGTCGTGCCCGCTCACTGGACGCGCAAACAACTGCGCAGCATGGGCCGCGTCTCGCGCCTGGCCGTGTGGGCTGCGGAGCAGGCGTTGCAAGACGCCGGCCTGCTCGGCGACGAGTCGATCAAGGACGGACGCATGGGCGTGGCCTGTGGCTCGTCCACCGGCAGCACCGATGAGATCAAGGCGTTTGGCAATATGCTGCTCAACTCGGTGGCCGAGGGGCTCAATGCCAACTCCTATGTGCGCATGATGCCCCACACCACGGCAGCGAATATCAGCATCTTCTTTGGCCTCACGGGCCGGCTGATTCCTACCTCCAGCGCCTGCACCAGCGGCAGCCAGGGCATCGGCTACGCCTATGAGGCAATCAAGTTCGGGCGCCTGCCGTTGATGCTCGCGGGCGGCGCAGAAGAGCTGTGCCCCACCGAAGCCATGGTCTTCGATGCGCTCTACGCCACCAGCCTGAAGAACGATGCGCCGCAAACCAGCCCGCGTCCCTACGACAGCGGCCGCGACGGCCTGGTGATCGGTGAAGGTGGCGGCATGCTGGTGCTGGAAGAATTGGAGCACGCGTTGGCGCGGGGCGCGCATATTCACGCTGAACTGGTTGGCTTCGGCAGCAATGCCGACGGCCAGCACACCACCCGCCCGGAACAGAAAACCATGCGCCGCGCCATGGAGCTGGCCCTGGAAGACGCGGGTCTTGAACCATCCGCCATCGGCTACGTGAACGGCCACGGCACGGCGACCGATCAGGGCGACATCGCTGAAACCCTGGCCACCAGCAGCCTGTTTGGCAGCCGCATGCCGATCAGTTCACAGAAGAGTTTCCTCGGCCACACCCTGGGTGCCTGCGGCGCGCTGGAATCGTGGTTCAGCATCGAGATGATGAACCGCGACCAGTACGTGCACACCTTCAACCTGGACGCGGTCGACCCGCAATGCGGCGAGCTGGACTACCTGCAAGGTGGCTTTCGCCAGATGCACAACGACTACGTGATGAACAACAACTTTGCCTTCGGCGGCGTCAACACCTCGTTGATCTTCCGCCGCTGGAGCTGACTTTTTAATCGACTGGAGAAAACGGAATGTCTTCCCTGCTACGCGCTACCCTGATCACGCTGGCCCTGCTGACCACGGCTGGCTGCACCAGCAAACCGGTGCTCAACACCCAGCACGAGTTGCCGGCCACGAGCCAGGTCAGCGAAGAAAAAATGAAACAGGTGATCGTCGCCGCCCTGCAAAAACGCGAGTGGACGGTACAACGCCTGAGCCCGCAACTGGTGCAGGCCGAGATCACCGTGCGCGGCCAGTTCTACGCCGCAATCGACATCCGCTACACCCGCAACAGCTACGCCATCACCTACCGCGACAGCCGCGACCTGGGCTACAAGGACGGTAAGATCCATCGCAACTACAACCGTTGGGTGAGCATGCTGGATCGGGATATTCTGGCGGGGTTGCGTACTTACAGCGTGAATGAAGCAAATACTTCGCCCCAAAACTGACCCCCTTGCTCCCGCTGGACTGCGCAGCAGGCCCATTTTTTAGGGCCGCTACGCGACCCAGCGGGAGCAAGCTCCCTCGCCACAGGTTATTGAGCGGCCTTACGCGTCAACAACTCCACAAACCCTTTCGCCATTGGCGTTTGCGCGCCCTTGCGCTGCACCAGCCACACCGCCGTCACTGCCTGCGGGTCGAGCAAGGTGCGATAGACCACGCCATCAATGCGGATGCGCTGGTAAGACGCCGGCAGCACCGACACCCCCAACCCCGCCGCCACAAGGCCGATGATGGTCATTGCTTCCCCTGCTTCCTGAGCAAAGTGCGGGCTGAACCCGGCGTCGCGAGCGAGGTTGAGCAACTGCGCGTACAAGCCGCTGCCGTAACTGCGCGGGAAGAACACGAAAGGCTCCTCGGCCAATTGCTCCAGATGCAAGCCGCGCTCACTGCCTTGCGCCAACGGGTGGCCGGCGCTCAATACCGCGACCAAGGGTTCGCGCATCAACTCGATCACGTTCAGTGAGTCGGGCAAGGGCAAAGGCCGCATCAACCCAACCTGAATCGACTCGTCCACCAGCGACTCGGCTACTTGGGTGCTGCTCATTTCTTGCAGGTTCAGATGCACCGCCGGGAATGCCTGGCGGAAGGCAAAGATCGCCTGGGGAATGCTGGCGTTGAACGGCGCAGACGAGGTGAAGCCGATCTTCAATTCACCCAGTTCCCCCAACTGCGCACGCCGCGCCACATCTGCCGCCTTGTCGACCTGGGCCAGCACCAACCGTGCCTCTTGCAAGAACAAACGCCCGGCCTCGCTCAGCTCGACCCGACGATTGGTACGCTCGAACAAGCGTGCGCCCAGCTCGTGTTCCAGCGCCTGGATCTGCTGGCTCAGGGGCGGCTGCGAGATGCCCAGCACCTGCGCGGCGCGGCCGAAGTGCAGTTCTTCGGCAACGGCGATGAAGTAGCGCAAATGGCGAAATTCCATGCAAGCCTCATTAGGTCGTAAAAGCTATCAAACAGGTCGAACAATATATTGGAAAGAATCATTAGCCAGCTATATGCTTTTTCGTATTGTCAGTCCTGGCAGACTTTCCTCCCCGAGGTCCCTCGTGAATCCTGCTGTTGCTCCACTTGCCCAACACACCCCGCCCTCAGCCCTTGATGACGTGGTGGCGCAGCTCAACGACGCGTACATCGAAAAAGGCACGCCGATGTTCATGCGCACCGTGCTGGCGCTGTTCTCCGGCGGCTTCGCCACCTTTGCGCTGTTGTATTGCGTGCAGCCGATGATGCCGGCGCTGTCCCACGAGTTTTCCATCAATGCGGCGCAAAGCAGCCTGATTTTGTCCGTCGCGACCGCCATGCTCGCCTGCGGCCTGCTGATCACCGGGCCGATATCCGACAGGCTGGGGCGCAAGCCGGTGATGGTCGCTGCGTTGTTCTGTGCGGCGCTGGCCACCATCGCCAGCGGCTTGATGCCGAGCTGGGAGGGCATCCTGTTGATGCGTGCACTGGTGGGCTTGTCCTTGAGCGGCCTGGCCGCCGTGGCCATGACCTACCTCAGCGAAGAGATCCACCCGCAGCACATCGGCCTGGCCATGGGCCTGTACATCGGCGGCAACGCGATTGGGGGCATGAGCGGGCGCCTGATCATCGGCGTGTTGATCGACTTCGTCAGCTGGCACACCGCAATGCTGATCATCGGCGCCCTGGCGTTGATCGCTGCCACGGTGTTCTGGAAGATCCTCCCCGAATCGCGCAACTTCCGCGCCAGCAGCCTCAAGCCACGCAGCCTGGTGGACGGCTTTGTCATGCACTTCAAGGACGCCGGCCTGCCGTGGCTGTTCCTTGAAGCCTTCCTGCTGATGGGCGCGTTCGTGACGATGTTCAACTACATCGGCTATCGCCTGCTGGCCTCCCCCTACGAGTTGAGCCAGGCGGTGGTCG
Source organism: Pseudomonas sp. NBRC 111138 (assembly GCF_001320835.1). Classification (NCBI taxonomy): domain Bacteria; kingdom Pseudomonadati; phylum Pseudomonadota; class Gammaproteobacteria; order Pseudomonadales; family Pseudomonadaceae; genus Pseudomonas; species Pseudomonas sp. NBRC 111138. The sequence continues at coordinate 19,779 of NZ_BCBO01000074.1, forward strand.
GTTTGCTGTCAGTGGTGTACCTCTCGGGCATCTACAGCTCGGCGAAAATCGGCTCCCTGGCCGACCGCCTCGGCCGCCGCCGCGTACTATGGGGCACCATCGTGCTGATGCTCGCCGGCATGGCCCTGACGCTGTTCACGCCTTTGTGGCTGGTGGTACCGGGCATGCTGGTGTTCACCTTCGGCTTCTTCGGCGCCCACTCGGTCGCCAGCAGCTGGATCGGCCGCCGCGCAGTGAAGGCCAAGGGGCAGGCGTCGTCGCTGTACCTGTTCTGCTATTACGTCGGGTCGAGCATTGCCGGGACGGCGGGTGGGTTTTTCTGGCACTTTGCCGGGTGGAACGGGATTGGCGCGTTCATCGTCGCTCTGTTGGTTGGCGCGTTGCTGGTGGCGTTGAAGCTGGCGAAGTTGCCGCCACTGGGCCATGTGAAAGCCTGAGGCGACTGGCTTTATGTGGGAGCTGGCTTGCCTGCGATAGCGGTGTTGAATTCGCCGCCGCCATCGCAGCGATGCGGCGACCCGACAAGCCAGCTCCCACATTTTGTTTTGCGTTTTACTCGTGGTATTGCGCCGATAGTTCGTGCACTGCGCGCAAGAACGCACCCGCGTGCTCCGGGTTCACTTCCGGTGTGATGCCGTGGCCAAGGTTGAACACGTGGCCACTGCCCTTGCCATAGCTGGCCAGGATGCGTCCGACTTCGGCGCGGATCGCTTCTGGCTTGGCGTACAGCACGGTCGGGTCCATGTTGCCTTGCAGGGCAACCTGGTTGCCGACGCGACGGCGCGCTTCGCCGAGGTCGCAGGTCCAGTCCAGGCCCAATGCATCGGCGCCCGCGTCAGCGATGCTTTCCAGCCACAGGCCGCCGCCTTTGGTGAACATGATCACCGGAACCTTGCGGCCTTCGTGCTCACGGATCAGGCCGCTGACGATCTTGCGCATGTAGGCCAGGGAGAACTCCTGGTACGCCGCCGCCGACAGGTTGCCACCCCAGGTGTCGAAAATCTGTACCGCTTGGGCACCCGCCATGATCTGGCCGTTGAGGTAGGACGTGACCGACTGCGCCAGCTTGTCCAGCAACAGGTGCATGGCTTGCGGGTTGTCGTAGAGCATGGCTTTGGTCTTGCGGAAGTCTTTCGACGAGCCGCCTTCAACCATGTAGGTGGCCAGGGTCCAGGGGCTGCCGGAGAAACCGATCAGCGGCACGCGGCCGTTGAGCTCGCGGCGGATGGTGCTCACAGCATCCATCACGTAGCCCAGGTCTTTGTGTGGGTCAGGGATCGGCAGGGCTTCGATATCGGCCAGGGTGCTGACGACTTTCTTGAAGCGCGGGCCTTCGCCGGTTTCGAAGTACAGGCCTTGGCCCATGGCGTCCGGGATGGTGAGGATATCGGAGAAGAGGATGGCCGCATCCAGTTGTGGGTAGCGGTCCAGCGGCTGCATCGTGACTTCGCAGGCGAACTCCGGGTTCATGCACAGGCTCATGAAATCACCGGCGTTGGCGCGACTGGCGCGGTATTCCGGCAGATAGCGACCGGCTTGACGCATCATCCACACCGGGGTGACGTCTACGGGTTGCTTGAGCAGGGCACGAAGGAAACGGTCGTTCTTGAGGGCAGTCATGTCGGCATCCGCAAAAAAAGTGCGGGCATTTTCTCAGAGCGCGACGCAAAAGGCACGGAATGCACCGTGCCTTTTGTCTATCGGGTCAATTTGTCGCGGCAATGCCGCCGCAGGATCGCTCCCACGCTCCGCGTCATGCTGTTCGGGACGCGGAGCGTCCTGGCGGCATTCCCACGCAGAGCGTGGGAACGATCATCAGACTTGCAGGTAGTCCAGGATGCCTTCGGCGGCGTTACGGCCTTCGAAGATCGCGGTGACCACAAGGTCCGACCCACGCACCATGTCGCCACCGGCGAAGATCTTCGGGTTGCTGGTCTGGTGCTTGTACTGGCCTTGTTCCGGGGCCACGACGCGGCCCTGGCTGTCGGTCTGGATTTCGAACTGCTCGAACCACGACGCCGGGCTTGGGCGGAAACCGAAGGCGATGACCACGGCGTCGGCCGGGATGATTTCTTCGGAACCCGGGATCGGCTCGGGGCTGCGACGGCCACGGGCGTCCGGTTCGCCGAGACGGGTCTCGACCACCTTCACACCTTCCACACGGTCTTCACCGACGATGGCGATCGGCTGGCGGTTGTAGAGGAATTTCACGCCTTCTTCCTTGGCGTTCTTCACCTCTTTGCGCGAGCCGGGCATGTTGGCTTCGTCACGGCGATAAGCGCAGGTCACCGACTTGGCGCCCTGGCGGATCGAGGTGCGGTTGCAATCCATCGCGGTGTCGCCACCGCCCAGCACCACGACCTTCTTGCCCTTCATGTCGACGAAATCTTCCGGCGACTTTTCAAAGCCCAGGTTGCGGTTGACGTTGGCGATCAGGAAGTCGAGCGCGTCATACACGCCGGGCAAGTCCTCACCGGCAAAGCCGCCCTTCATGTAGGTGTAGGTGCCCATGCCCATGAACACCGCATCGTATTCGGCGAGCAGTTGCTCCATGGTGATGTCTTTGCCGATTTCGGTATTGAGGCGGAACTCGATACCCATGCCAGTGAACACTTCACGACGGTGGCTGAGTACGGTTTTTTCCAGCTTGAATTCAGGGATACCGAAGGTCAGCAGGCCACCGATTTCCGGGTTCTTGTCGAACACCACCGGAGTCACGCCGCCACGCACCAGCACGTCGGCACACCCCAGGCCAGCAGGGCCCGCGCCGATGATCGCGACGCGCTTGCCGGTTGGCTTGACCTTGGACATGTCCGGGCGCCAGCCCATGGCGAACGCCGTATCGGTGATGTACTTCTCCACCGAACCGATGGTCACCGCGCCGAAGCCGTCGTTGAGGGTGCAGGCACCTTCACACAGACGGTCTTGCGGGCACACCCGGCCGCAGACTTCCGGCAGGGTGTTGGTCTGGTGCGACAGCTCGGCGGCGGCGAGGATGTTGCCCTCGGCCACCAGTTTGAGCCAGTTGGGAATGAAGTTGTGCACCGGGCACTTCCATTCGCAATACGGGTTACCGCATCCCAGGCAGCGGTGGGCCTGGTCGGCCGAGTGCTGGGGCTTGAAGGGTTCGTAGATTTCCACGAACTCTTTCTTGCGTTGACGCAACAGTTTCTTCTTCGGATCTTTGCGCCCGACATCGATGAACTGGAAGTCGTTATTCAGACGTTCAGCCATGTTAAAACCTCATCAAACTGTTCAGGCGCATATCACTGCGGGTTGGCACGGATGCTGGAAAGCAACGATTTCAGGTTGGCAGCCTTGGGCTTGACCAGCCAGAAACGACGCAGGTAATCATCGAGGTTTTCGGCGAGGTTGCGACCCCATTCGCTGCCGGTTTCCTCGACGTACTCGTCCAGCACGTGCTGCAAGTGGTTCCGGTAGGATTCCATGGCTTCGCCGCTGATGCGCTGGATCTCGACCAACTCGTGGTTGACCTTGTCGACGAAGGTGTTGTCCTGGTCGAGCACGTAGGCGAAACCGCCGGTCATGCCCGAACCGAAGTTGTAACCGGTCTTGCCCAGTACCGCGACAAAGCCTCCGGTCATGTACTCGCAGCAGTGATCGCCAGTGCCTTCCACCACGGTGTGAGCACCGGAGTTACGCACGGCGAAACGCTCACCGGCAGTACCTGCGGCAAACAGCTTGCCACCGGTGGCGCCGTACAGGCAGGTGTTGCCGATGATGGCACTGTCCTGGGTCTTGTACACACTGCCAGCCGGCGGAACGATGACCAGTTTGCCGCCAGTCATGCCCTTGCCCACGTAGTCGTTGGCGTCGCCTTCCAGGTACATGTGCAGGCCGCCGGCGTTCCACACGCCGAAGCTCTGGCCCGCAGTGCCCTTGAAGCGGAAGGTGATCGGCGCTTTCGCCATGCCCTGGTTGCCGTGCTTGCGTGCGATTTCGCCGGAGATGCGTGCGCCGATGGAACGGTCGCAGTTGCAGATATCCAGGGCGAATTCGCCACCGCTGGCGTCGTTGATCGAGGAGCCGGCCATTTCGACCATTTTCTCGGCCAACAGGCCTTTGTCGAACGGTGGGTTGCGGTCCACCTGGCAGAACTGTGGCTTGTCTGCCGGGATGTGATCGCTGCCCAACAGCGGGCTGAGGTCCAGATGTTGTTGCTTGGCGGTCTGGCCTTCGAGGATGTCCAACAGGTCGGTGCGACCGATCAGCTCTTCCAGCGAACGCACGCCCAATTTGGCCAGCCACTCACGGGTTTCTTCGGCGACGTAGGTGAAGAAATTCACCACCATGTCGACGGTGCCGATGTAGTGATCCTTGCGCAGTTTTTCGTTCTGAGTCGCCACGCCGGTGGCGCAGTTGTTCAGGTGGCAGATGCGCAGGTATTTGCAGCCCAGGGCGATCATGGGCGCAGTACCGAAGCCGAAACTTTCGGCGCCGAGGATCGCGGCCTTGATCACATCGAGGCCGGTTTTCAGGCCGCCGTCGGTCTGTACTCGCACCTTGCCGCGCAGGTCGTTGCCGCGCAGGGTCTGGTGGGTTTCGGCCAGGCCGAGCTCCCACGGTGCACCGGCGTACTTGATCGAGGTCAGCGGCGAAGCGCCGGTGCCGCCGTCGTAGCCGGAGATGGTGATCAGGTCGGCATAGGCCTTGGCCACACCGGCGGCGATGGTGCCGACGCCGGCTTCTGCCACCAGTTTCACCGAGACCAGGGCCTGGGGGTTGACTTGTTTCAAGTCGAAAATCAGCTGCGACAAGTCTTCAATCGAGTAAATGTCGTGGTGCGGCGGTGGCGAGATCAACGTCACGCCCGGCACCGCATAGCGCAGCTTGGCGATCAAACCGTTGACCTTGCCGCCTGGCAGTTGACCACCCTCACCCGGCTTGGCGCCTTGGGCCACCTTGATCTGCAGCACCTCGGCATTCACCAGGTACTCCGGGGTCACCCCGAAACGACCGGTGGCCACCTGCTTGATCTTCGAACTTTTGAGCGTGCCGTAGCGCGCCGGGTCTTCACCGCCTTCGCCGGAGTTGGAACGCGCACCCAGGCGGTTCATGGCTTCGGCCAGGGCTTCGTGAGCCTCGGGCGATAGGGCGCCCAGGGAAATACCGGCGGAGTCGAAGCGCTTGAGGATCGACTCCAGCGGCTCGACTTCGGCGATGTCCATCGGCGTGTCCAGAGTTTTCACCTTGAACAGATCGCGGATCATCGACACCGGGCGGTTGTCCACCAGGCTCGTGTATTCCTTGAACTTGGCGTAGTCGCCCTGCTGCACAGCGGCTTGCAGGGTGTTGACCACGTCCGGGTTGTAGGCATGGTATTCGCCACCGTGCACGAACTTGAGCAGGCCACCTTGCTGGATCGGCTTACGCGCGCTCCAGGCTTCGGCGGCCAGGGCTTTTTGCTCGGCTTCGATGTCGACGAAACGCGCACCCTTGATGCGGCTCGGTACGCCACGGAAACTCAGCTCGCAGACTTCTTCGGACAGACCGATGGCTTCGAACAACTGCGCGCCACGGTAGGAGGTGACGGTGGAGATACCCATCTTCGACAGGATCTTCAGCAGGCCCTTGGTGATGCCCTTGCGGTAGTTCTTGAACACCTCATAGAGGTCGCCCAGCACTTCACCGGTACGGATCAGGTCACCCAGCACTTCGTACGCGAGGAACGGGTAAACCGCCGAAGCGCCGAAACCGATCAGCACCGCAAAGTGATGCGGGTCGCGGGCAGTGGCGGTTTCCACGAGGATGTTGGAGTCGCAGCGCAGGCCTTTTTCGGTCAGGCGGTGGTGCACCGCACCGGTCGCCAGGGACGCGTGGATCGGCAACTTGCCAGGCGCGATATGGCGGTCGGTCAGTACGATCTGGGTACGACCGGCACGCACGGCTTCTTCAGCCTGGTCAGCAACGTTACGCACTGCGGCTTCAAGGCCCAGGCTCTCGTCGTAGTTCAGGTCGATGATCTGACGATCGAAGCCCGGACGCTCCAGGGTCATCAGCGAGCGCCATTTGGCCGGGGAAATGACCGGCGAGCTGAGGATCACGCGGGAGGCATGCTCAGGCGATTCCTGGAAGATGTTGCGCTCGGCGCCGAGGCACACTTCCAAGGACATCACGATGGCTTCACGCAGCGGGTCGATCGGCGGGTTGGTCACCTGGGCGAACTGCTGGCGGAAGTAGTCGTACGGCGTGCGTACGCGCTGGGACAGCACGGCCATTGGCGTGTCATCGCCCATGGAGCCGACGGCCTCGTAGCCTTGCTCACCGAGCGGACGCAGCACCTGGTCGCGCTCTTCGAACGTGACCTGGTACATCTTCATGTACTGCTTGAGCTGGTCCACGTCATAGAAAGCCGAACCGTGGTCGTTGTCTTCCATGGTCGCCTGGATGCGCAGGGCGTTCTTGCGCAGCCATTGCTTGTACGGGTGACGGGACTTCAAGCGGTTGTCGATGGCGTCGGTGTCGAGGATCTGCCCGGTCTCGGTGTCCACGGCCAGGATCTGGCCAGGGCCCACACGGCCTTTGGCGATCACGTCTTCAGGCTTGTAGTCCCACACGCCGATTTCCGAGGCGAGGGTGATGAAACCGTTGGTGGTGGTCACCCAACGCGCCGGGCGCAGGCCGTTACGGTCGAGCAGGCACACCGCATAGCGGCCGTCGGTCATGACCACGCCGGCCGGGCCGTCCCACGGTTCCATGTGCATCGAGTTGTACTCGTAGAACGCACGCAGGTCCGGGTCCATCGTCTCGACGTTCTGCCACGCTGGCGGAATGATCATGCGCACGCCACGGAACAGGTCGATGCCGCCGGTGACCATCAGTTCGAGCATGTTGTCCATGCTGGAGGAGTCGGAACCCACGCGATTGACCAGCGGGCCGAGCTCTTCGAGGTCCATCAAATCGTTGGCGAACTTGGTGCGACGGGCCTGGGCCCAGTTGCGGTTGCCAGTGATGGTATTGATCTCGCCGTTGTGGGCGAGGAAGCGGAATGGCTGGGCCAGCGGCCATTTCGGCAGGGTATTGGTGGAAAAGCGCTGGTGGAACACGCAGATTGCGGTTTGCAGGCGCTCATCGCTAAGGTCTGGATAGAAGGCGGTGAGGTCCGCCGGCATCATCAGGCCTTTATAAATGATGGTCTTGTGGGAAAAGCTGCAGATGTAATGGTCGGTGTCGGCGGCGTTGAGCACCGACGAACGACGACGGGACGTGAACAGCTTGATCGCCATGTCCTGGTCGCTCAGGCCATCGCCTGCGATGAATACTTGTTCGATCTGCGGCAGGCGCTCCAGGGCCAGGCGGCCGAGTACGCTGGTGTCGATGGGCACTTTGCGCCATCCGACAATTTGCAGGCCGGCGGCGGCGATCTCGCGGTTCATGTTCTCGCGAGCGGCTTCGGCTTTTACCGGGTCCTGGTTGAAAAACACCATGCCCACGGCGTACTGCTTGGGCAGTTCGACCGCGAATTGCTCTTTGGCGACAGCGCGCAGGAACTGGTCGGGCTTTTGAATCAGCAAGCCACAGCCGTCACCGGTCTTGCCGTCGGCGTTGATCCCACCGCGGTGGGTCATGCAGGTCAGGGCCTCGATGGCCGTTTGCAAAAGGGTATGACTGGGTTCGCCCTGCATGTGGGCTATCAGGCCGAAACCGCAGTTATCCTTGAATTCATCGGGTTGGTACAGACCTGCTTTCATAGACACTTTCTCACCAGGCTGCCTCTTTTACCGAGGCAAATTTCTTTTCAATTCAACCGGTTACCTTCCACGCCGAACGTACGCCGGCTTAGCGGGGGCAAAAGGGAGGTCATTGTACACACCGACACAGACGCTCACAAATTTAGCGACGAAATGTCGCAAATCTATGTCGCATTTATGAAAGGTTTAAAGCGATATGCTGTGCTAGTCAAAACTTTTTTAATTCTGACCGCTACGACTCAAAAGCCACTGTGACGCAGACACCACAAAGCGCGCGGTCTCGGGAGACTGCACGCACTTGCGGATTTTTTTGAGGTGCCGGGAGGGCGGCCTGGGTAAGGCCGCCGGATCTTCAGCGAGTTGCTGCCAGTTCTTGTTGAACGCTGGCAACAGTGCGAGGCCAAGGTTTACCAGCCTGAACCTTCGCTGGCAAGGCCTTGATGGCAGAATCGGCTGCGGCGCGGCTTGGGAAGCTGCCGTAGGTGATCACGTAGAGAGGCTTGCCGTTGAGCACTTTCTTGAAATAACGGTACTGGCCGCCCTGCTCTTTGACGAACGCCTGGGCGTTGGCTTCGGAGCTGGTGCCGAGGATTTGCACCACAAAGTTACCGGTAGGCTGGCTGCTGTACCAGCTGCTGCCAGCAGCGCCGGCCTTGGCAACGGTGGCGGCTGGTTTTTCCGCAGGCTTGGCGGCCGGGGCTGGTTTGGCGGCTGGCGCTGGTGCGACAGGCTTGGTCACCGGAGCAGGCTTGGCGGTAGCAACGGTGGGCGCCGGCGTCGGAGTCGGCTTGGCGACCGGAGCAACCGGTGTCGCTGGCACACCGGCCGGTACGCCTGCAGGTGGCGCGGTGGTGGTCACGGTCGGCGGCGTGGCGCTGGAGCCTTCCACCGGCACACCGTCGTCACCTTCGGAGATGCCACCGGCTTCTTCGGCCAGAGGGCCGCGCATCACAGGTTGGCCGACCATCGGCAGGTTGGTCGGTTGGCCGGAGTTGGCAAATTCGACGTTTGGCGTGGGCTTGCCCAGTGGCAACTGCGCCTGTTCGGTTGGCGCGCCAGTGGTTGTCGGTGCTTTGTTGCGGCCCGGGATCAACCAGGCGGCGGCAACAGCGACCACGACAACGGCGGAAATAGCCAATACGTGCTTCTTAGGCATAGTGAACCCCATCTTTGGACGCTTGACCGCAGAGCGGCTGGCAATCATGGCTTCGATCATGGCATCGCGGGCAACCTGGTTGATATTTCCAGGCCAGCCATCGGAGCTTTCGTGAATATCAGAGATCTGCGCAGCGGTGAAAAGTTCGATACCCGCCCCTGCGCCTTCAAGACGTTGTGCAAGGTATTCGCGGGTTTCTTCCTCTTCGTACGGCTGCAACTCGATGACGTGAAACAGCTCCTGCTCACCGCTGATCTGCTCCAGATCGGCGATCAACGACGACTCACCGAACAGGAACACATGCGGGCGACCTTCCGGCGTACCCGCTGCCAGCGCCAGCAAGGCTTCCAGGGCCGATTCGTCGAGCTGCTCGGCGTCGTCTACCAACAGGTAGACTTCCTGGCCGGTCAGGCCCAATTGCACCACCTGCTTGAGAATCGCGTTCGGCTCGGCGTTGGAGACGTTCAACGCTTGCGCCACCTCGCGCAGTACGCCAGCCGCATCACCGGCACCGCGGGCAGATACCACCACGCTCTGCACCGATTGTTTGTTGGTACTGGCCACCAGCGCCTGGCGCAGCAAGGTCTTGCCGCTGCCCAGAGGGCCGGTCACCACCAGCAGCAACTGGCTGTAGCGCGCAAGGTGATGCAACTGCCCAAGTACCGGCTTGCGCTGGGCGGGGAAGAACTTGAAACCCGGCACCCGTGGTGCGAAGGGGTCGTGGCTCAAGTGATAATGGCCGAGGAACGCCTCGTCGGCATGCAAACTAGTCATCGGGTCTTATTAACCTTTGAGCTGGGCCAGGGCGCGGTAATCCGCTCCCAGCGTGGCCTGTAGAATCTCTTTTGGATAATCGTCGGTCACCACGGCATCGCCGATGTGGCGCAGCAGTACCAGTCGAAGTCGACCGTCGATCACTTTCTTGTCTATCGCCATATGTTCAAGGAAATCCGCCTCGGTCATCTCCGTGGGCGGAACAACCGGCAAACCGGCACGCTGGAACAGGCGGATACCGCGATCGCGCTCTTGGGCGCTGATCCAGCCCAGGCGCTGCGACATATCCAATGCCATCACGGTGCCAGCCGCTACGGCTTCCCCATGCAACCACACACCATAGCCCATGTGCGTTTCGATCGCATGGCCGAAGGTGTGGCCCAGGTTCAGCGTGGCCCGCACGCCGGACTCACGCTCGTCGGCGTTGACCACCAGCGCCTTGGCCGCGCAGGAGCGGGAAATCGCTTCGGTCAGGGCTACCTGATCGAGGGCGCGCAAGGCGTCCATGTGTTCTTCCAGCCAGGTCAGGAACGGCTCATCGCAAATCAGGCCGTACTTGATGACTTCCGCCAGACCCGCCGACAGCTCGCGCGGCGGCAAGGTGTTGAGGGTAGCGGTGTCGATCAGCACAGCCTGAGGCTGGTAGAACGCGCCGACCATGTTCTTGCCCAGCGGGTGGTTGATGCCGGTCTTGCCGCCCACCGACGAATCGACCTGGGACAGCAAGGTGGTCGGCACCTGGATGAAATCCACGCCGCGCTGGTAGCAGGCCGCGGCAAACCCGGCCATGTCGCCAATCACACCGCCGCCCAGGGCGACCACAGTGGTTCGACGGTCATGGCGCGCAGTCAGCAGGCCATCAAAGATCAGTTGCAGGGTTTCCCAGTTTTTGTGGGCTTCGCCGTCAGGCAACACCACGGAGATCACCGAGTACGCCGCCAGGCTGCGGCTCAGACGCTCAAGGTACAGCGGCGCGACCGTTTCGTTGGAGATGATTGCCACCTGTCGGCCGGCAATATGCGGCGCAAGCAGTTCGGGCTGGTCCAACAGACCTGCGCCAATGTGGATCGGGTAGCTGCGCTCGCCTAGATCGACCTTAAGTGTCTGCATGTGTCCCCGCGTTGAAGATGTATTAACGACCGGCACTGTCGACATCTCGACACCGCCTGGTGGCTCTACGCCATACCTTATAAGGTCATGGCGCGCCGCCGAGAATAGCGCATTTCGGGCCAGGCTTTAACGGGGTGGCAACCGTTGCAGGCGCTCAAGGATGTCAAGTACGACCATCCGAGGTGGCCGCTCATCGGTTTCCACCACCAGATCGGCGATTTCCCGATACAGCGGATCGCGCAGCGCCAGCAGGTCCCGCAGGGTTTTCGCCGGGTCGGCGGTGCGCAGCAACGGGCGATTGCGATCACGGGCGGTACGGCCCACCTGCTGTTCGACCGACGCGTGCAAATACACCACCCGACCACCGGCATGCAGCGCCCGACGGTTTTCATCGCGCATGACGGCGCCACCGCCGGTCGCCAATACCACGCCATCGCAGCCGCACAGCTCGGCAATCATCGCCTGCTCGCGGTCACGAAAGCCCAGCTCGCCTTCTTTATCGAAGATCCATGGGATATTGGCACCCGTGCGCAATTCAATTTCCTTGTCGGAATCTTTGAACGGCAGGCGCAGCTCTTTGGCCAGCAAACGGCCGATGGTGCTTTTTCCAGCCCCCATCGGCCCTACAAGAATCAAATTTCGCACAGAATCAACGACTCACAGCAATCGCCTGGTTATTCATGATACGCGGAGTCAGGAATACCAGCAGCTCGGATTTTTTCTCCGCCAGCACATCGCGCCGGAAAAGGCGGCCAAGATACGGCACATCGCCCAAAAATGGCACTTTATCTACCACTTTGCTTTGGGTGTTGGAGAAAACCCCGCCAATGACGATGGTCTCGCCATCCCTGACCAGAACCTTGGCGTTGACCTCGTTTTTCTTGATCGGCGGCACGTCATTGAGTCGGTTCAGGTAGTCGGGCTCATCCTTGGTGACCTTGACCGCCATGATCACATGGTCGTCGGGAGTGATTTGCGGCGTGACTTCAAGCGACAGCGAGGCCTCTTTGAACGATACCGAGGTGGCACCCTGGGAGGTGGATTCCTGATAAGGAATCTCGGTGCCTTTGAGGATGCGTGCAGTCTCTTTGTCGGAGGTGACGACCTTGGGCTGCGAGACGATCTCACCGTTGCCGGTTTTTTCCATGGCGGTCAGCTCAAGGTCCAGCAACAGGTTGTCGGTGATATAGGCGATCCCCAGGCCCGAGGTTCCGGCCAGCGACCCCAAGTCGACAAAGGGTGAACTGGGTGGGTTTTGCGGCGGCTCGGCACCCTCCGCCAGCGGCTTGCCAATACCGCCAACCCCGCTGTTGCCGCGGGTGAGCCGCCCACCCCAGCGCACACCCAGGCTTTTGTCGTAGTCGACATTGGCCTCCACAATCCGCGCCTCGATCATGACCTGGCGTACCGGGATATCCAGTTGCGCCACGATGCGCCGCAGCTCTTCGAGCCGCTCGCCAGTCTGGTAGGCGATGATGTTGTTGGTGCGGTCATCCACCGCCACCGAACCGCGCTCATCGGTGGAGCCCTCAAAGCCGGTCACCGACTGAAACAGCTTGGCCAGGTCGGCGGCCTTGGCGTAATTGACCTGCAGCAGCTCCCGACGCAAGGGAGCCAGCTCGGCCATCTGCTTGCGCGACTCCAGCATCAACAGCTCGCGAGCAGCCAATTCATCGGCGGGCGCCACCAGCAACACGCCCGCCTTGACTCGCTTGTCCAAGCCCTTGGTTTGCAGTACCAGGTCCAGAGCCTGGTCCCAGGGCACATCCTTGAGCCGCAGGGTGATCGAGCCCTGCACATCATCGCTGGTCACCAGGTTGAGCCCGGCGACATCGGCAATTTGCTGCAAGACCGCGCGCAGGTCGATGTCCTGGAAATTCAGGGTCAGCTTGGCGCCTGTATAGCTGAACGGCTGGGCACTGTCGGGCGGCGGCAGTTGGATAAGGTCCAGGCGATTGGGCACAGCAGCAGCCATCGGTGCCGTCAACGCTATCCATAGCGCCACACCGAAGGACGAGAAGGTCCTTTTCATTGTTTGATTCCGTTATGAGTTGACGTTCAGCACAAGGGTTCGCGGGCGTTCCAGCCAGGCGCCCTGTCCATCGGGAAACAGCTCCACCAGCTCGACAGCAGCGTCTTGAATGGCCGTGACCTGGCCATGGTCCGGCCCCAGGTAATCACCCACCGCCAGCCGATACACCCTGGCCCCAGCCCGCAACAAGGCAAAGGCCTGCGCACCACGGGACAACGTGCCGACCATTTCGAACTGATCGAGGCGCATACCCTCCAACAGTCCCCGTGGCCGGGTGAAATCCGGGGCAAGGGCCGGGCGGCCCGGAACGTGCGGTGCCTGCAAGGCGGGCGGCGTGAACGGGTCGCGCAAGGACGAGGGTTCGTAGACAAATTGCGGCCCTGGGTCGAGCACCTGACGGGCCTTGCCGTTTTGCAGGTTGCTGCGATAGGTCTTGGCGAGCATGTTCAGACGCAACAAGGCGCCCTGATGCCCGAGCGCAATATCCTGCACGGTAACGACCCGTGGCAACCCACCCAAGGCACTGACAAACGTCGCCAGGTCGTGGTAAACCCCGGACGCGCTTATCTGCATGGGTTGTTCGATATAAAGCTGCCGAGGCGCTTCATCCAGCACGGTGATGCCTTCGACCCACACCCCATGAACAGCCGCCAGCCGGGCGATGTCTTCCAGCACGGCAGGCACCTCGGACTCGCCGGGCAATTGCCCTAGAAGGCTGGCGAGATTGTCTTCCATGCTCCGGACTTGCCGGGTGCGCAGCTCAAGGCTCGCGGCCAGGCCGATCTTTTCTGTGAGTTGCTGCTGCAGCGCCTGCTCCCGCGCCTCAAGCCCGTGCAATCGCTCCCGCTGCGGCCCCCCATGCGAAACCTCGCCTAGCACTAACACCATGCCGGCCAGCGCACAGCCAAGCAGCACCTTGCCCGGCAGGGACCATTTGGCAGCGTTGTAAGAGAGCGTGGAAAAATCGAGCCTGGGCAGGCTCATGGTTGCGCCCCGCTGGACTCTCCCTGGCGCACCATCAGCTGGAATTCACTTTCGCCGCGTGCACCTTCGGTTTGCACGCGCTGCAGACGGGTCGAACTGGAGCCGTGGATTGGCTTGAGTTGCTGCATCAAACGGGCGATATCCTGGTTGCTTTCTGCCGTGCCGCGAATGCTGATGGTGTCGCCGTTCGCAACCACCTCATGCAGATGGACACCTTCAGGCACCGAGCGAGCCAATTGCTCGAACAATCGGGCACCGGAAGAGCGGGCATCGTGCAGGTCCTGAACCACCTTCATGCGTTCGGCCAGTTGCTGGCTTCGCGCCTGCAAGTCGTCGATAGTCCTGATCCGCGAGTCCTGGGTAGCGATGTGCTCTTCCAGGCGGCTGTTGCGGCTTACCTGCCGGTCTATCGCCTGGTCGATCACTTGATCAGCCAACCACAGTGCCGCGAGCGCCACGCAGGCAAACGCCAGCAATAGCACCAACAGGTATTTGCGCCTGCGCTCCGCGAGGGCCTGGCGCCAAGGCAAAAGATTGATTCGTGTCATCCAGCGAAACTCCTAAGGGCCAGCCCGCAAGCCACTCCCATCCCTTGGGCATCCAAGGCCCATTGTGCACCATCGACTCTATTACCCGGCGTGAAGCTGGCAAAATCCTGAAGGCAAGCGCGCTCCAATGCAAACCCTTCTACATCGACCACCCGCGGCACCAGCCCCGCCAGGGCCAAAACCGCCTCGCGCGCTTCGACCTGCTCACGCAGGCACGCCGCCAGCATCACCTCTACCCACTGCGGGCCTTGAGCCGATGGCCCTTGAACCTGAAAGTCGATGGCCACCTCGTCCAATGGATAGGGGATGAACTGGTCGGCTTCCATCTGGATCTTCCAGGCCATTTCCTCATCACTGAGGCCGGCGTCCATGTCAATCAGCCGGGTAATTACCGACGGGCCCGCAACCGCCACGGCGGCGTACCGGGCCGAGGTACCCAGGCGCGACAGTGCCTGTTGCAGCATACGGCCCACACCCTCAAGGTCCAGCAAGGTGCCGTCCACCACCGCCTGGGGCGGCAGAATTTGCATAACGTAGCCCTGGACGCTGAAACCGCCTGATGAACGGCCCAGTTCGATCAGCTTGATGCCGCTGTCATTGATATCGACCCCCAACACCGTGTCGACTTTTCGCCTGAAAAATCCCTTTCCCATAAAACTCCCCAAAACTTTCCCTGTCATACCGGCTGTCATCTCGCCTGATTGCTGCCAGGCACCTTGCATTCGGTCGGCTTGTTCAAGGCTCGCGAATGACGCCCCAAGCTGAAAAATGCTTTAATGCCCAGCGTTTTTTCCCGCTTTTTATCTGCTGCCCGGGTCGATCCATCGTTTGCCATGCATCCCCGACGCGTAACTCATTCTTTTCTCTGGAAATCCAAAAGCCTTGATTCGTCTGCTGAAGTTTTTCGGGTACTCCATTGTCGCCATCGTTTGCGGGCTGCTGCTCGTACTCAGCGGGGCCTACCTCTACCTTAGTCCGGGTTTGCCCTCCGTAGAGGCCCTCAGAAGTATCCAGTTGCAGATTCCTTTGCGGGTCTACAGCAGCGATGAAAAACTGATCGCGGAGTTCGGCGAAATGCGCCGCACACCGATCCGTTTCGCCGACATTCCACCCAATTTCATCAGCGCTTTGTTGTCTGCCGAAGACGATAATTTCGCCAACCACTACGGCGTAGACCCCAGCAGCCTGGTGCGTGCAGCCACGCAATTGGTAAAAAGTGGACACATTCAATCGGGTGGCAGCACCATCACCATGCAGGTGGCGAAGAACTTCTTCCTCACCAGCGAACGCAGCTTTTCCCGCAAGGCCACCGAAATCCTGCTGGCGCTGCAGATCGAACGCCAGTTGACCAAGGATGAAATCCTCGAGCTGTACGTCAACAAGATCTACTTGGGCAACCGCGCCTACGGCATCGAGGCCGCGTCCCAGGTCTACTATGGCAAGTCGATTCGTGACGCCAGCCTGGCGCAAATGGCGATGATCGCCGGCCTGCCCAAGGCACCGTCGCGCTTCAACCCGCTGGCCAACCCGGCGCGCAGTAAAGAACGCCGTGACTGGATCCTGGGCCGCATGTACAAACTGGGCAAGATCGACCAGGCCGCTTATGAAAGTGCCGTAGCCGAGCCGCTGAACGCCAGCTATCACGTGCCGACCCCAGAAGTGAATGCACCCTATATCGCCGAAATGGCCCGCGCCGAGATGGTTGGCCGTTATGGCAGCGAGGCCTACACCGAAGGTTTCCGCGTCACCACGACGGTGCCGAGCAACTTGCAGGAAATCGCCAACCATTCGGTACATGAAGGCCTGATCACTTATGACCAGCGTCACGGCTACCGTGGCCCCGAGTCGCGCCTGCCGGGCAAGACCCTGAGTGCCTGGACCACCGAATTGGGCAAACAGCGTTCGATCAGCGGCCTGGACCCGGCCATCGTCACCCAGGTAACCAAGGACGGCATCCAAGTGCTGACCCGCTCTGGCGAAGCCCATGTAGCCTGGGACAGCATGAAGTGGGCACGCCCGTTCCTGAACACCAACAGCATGGGCCCGATGCCCAAGCAGCCATCCGACGTGGCCCAGGTGGGTGATTTGATCCGCGTGCAACGCCAAAAGGATGACAGCCTCAAATTCAGCCAGGTGCCGCTCGCCCAGGGCGCCCTGGTGTCCCTGGACCCGCAGAACGGTGCGATCCGCGCACTGGTCGGCGGCTTTGCCTTCGAGCAGAGCAACTACAACCGCGCTACCCAGGCCAAGCGCCAGCCGGGCTCCAGTTTCAAGCCGTTTGTCTACAGTGCCGCGCTGGACAACGGCTACACCGCCGCCAGCCTGGTCAACGACGCGCCAATCGTGTTCGTCGATGAATATCTGGACAAGGTCTGGCGCCCGAAGAATGACACCAACACGTTCCTCGGCCCGATCCGTATCCGCGAGGCGCTGTACAAGTCACGCAACCTGGTGTCGATCCGCCTGTTGCAGGCGATGGGCGTAGGCAAGACCATCGACTATATGACGCGCTTTGGCTTCGCCAAGTCGGACCTGCCGCCAAACCTGTCCCTGGCCCTGGGTACCGCGACCCTCACGCCGATGGAAATCGCCACCGGCTGGAGCACCTTTGCCAACGGCGGCTACAAGATCGCGCCGTACCTGATCGACAAGATCGAAAGCCGCAATGGCGACACCCTGTTCACCGCCAACCCGCCACGGGTACCCGGCGATGTGGTCAATGGTGTGGCCGCGACCGACGGGCTTGCGGTACCGAGCAACGGCGGTATCACCATCGAGGCGACGCCAGGCACACCGTCGGCCGCAAACGCCGGCGCACCGGCCGAACCGCAAGCGCCAGCGGTTGCCGAGCGCATCGTGGACGGCCGCACTACCTACATCCTCAACAGCATCCTGCAAGACGTGATCAAGAAGGGCACCGGCCGCCGCGCACTGGCTCTGGGCCGTGCGGATATCGCTGGCAAGACCGGTACCACCAACGAGTCCAAGGACGCGTGGTTCTCCGGCTACAACGGCGACTACGTGACCACCGTGTGGACCGGCTATGACCAGCCTGAAAGCCTGGGCCGCCGCGAGTTTGGTGGCACCGTCGCCCTGCCGATCTGGATGAGCTACATGGGCGCAGCGCTCAAGGACAAGCCGCTGCACACCCAGCCAGAGCCAGAAGGCATCCTCAGCCTGCGCATCGACCCGATCAGTGGCCGCGCAGCTTCACCGAGCACGCCGAATGCGTACTTCGAGCTGTTCAAGAGCGAAGACACACCGCCATCGGTCAACGAACTGGGCAACGGCGCAGTGCCGGGCAGCCCGCTGCCGGCGGATGAAGGCGCGCCGATCGATTTGTTCTGACCTGATCACGCTGATCGGCCGATCGTTCCCACGCTCCGCGTGGGAATGCATCCTGTGACGCTCTGCGTCACGACCTTAAAAGCAGACGCGGAGCGTCCAGGTGGGCGCTCCCACGCAGAGCGTGGGAACGATCAGCCACGGGACAATCAGCCACAAAAAAGCCCCGACTGATCACTCAGTCGGGGCTTTTTTTGCGGGTGTGTCTACAACGGCTTAGCCGTTGAACACATCATCCACGCTTTGCAGCGGGTAGTTCTTTGGATACGGCAGGGTAGCCACACCAGTCTCGATAGCGGCCTTGGCCACGGCATCGGAGATTAGGGTGATCAGGCGCTTGTCCATTGGTTTCGGAATGATGTACTCACGACCGAATTCCAGCTTGGCACCACCGTAGGCGTCGCACACGTCCTGAGGTACCGGCAGTTTGGCCAGTTCACGCAGGGCGTTGGCAGCGGCCACTTTCATTTCTTCGTTGATGCGCTTGGCGCGAACGTCCAGGGCACCACGGAAGATGAACGGGAAGCCCAATACGTTGTTGACCTGGTTCGGGTAGTCCGAACGGCCGGTGGCCATGATCACGTCGCTGCGAGTGGCGTGGGCCAGCTCAGGAGAGATTTCCGGATCCGGGTTGGAGCAGGCGAACACGATAGGGTTCGGCGCCATGGATTTGAGGCCTTCAGCGCTCAGCAGGTTCGGGCCGGACAGGCCAACGAACACGTCAGCACCGTCGAGAGCGTCAGCCAGGGTGCGCTTGGAGGACGGATGGGCAAACATCGCCTTGTACTGGTTCAGGTCGGTACGCTCGGACTGAATCACGCCCTTGCTGTCGACCATGTAGATGTTTTCCAGCTTGGCGCCCATGCTGATGATCAGCTTCATGCAGGAAATGGCCGCGGCACCGGCGCCCAGGCAGACGATTTTCGCCTCGCCCAGGGTTTTGCCAGCAATTTCCAGAGCGTTGATCATGCCGGCTGCGGTAACGATCGCGGTACCGTGCTGGTCATCGTGGAATACCGGAATGTCGCACTGCTCGATCAGGGCCTTTTCGATCTCGAAGCACTCAGGTGCCTTGATGTCTTCCAGGTTGATGCCACCGAACGTGATGGAAATGCGCTTGACGGTGTCGATGAACGCCTGCGGGCTTTCGGAATCGACTTCGATGTCGAAAACGTCGATGCCGGCAAAGCGCTTGAACAGCACGCCCTTGCCTTCCATGACTGGCTTGGAAGCCAATGGGCCGAGGTTACCCAGGCCCAGAATCGCGGTGCCATCGGAAATCACTGCAACCAGGTTGCCTTTGCCGGTGTACTTGTACGCCAGCTCTGGGTCACGGGCGATTTCACGTACGGGTTCGGCAACACCAGGGCTGTAGGCCAGCGACAGGTCGCGGGCAGTGGCAGTGGCTTTGGTGAGCTCTACACTCAGCTTTCCTGGACGAGGATTGGCATGGTATTCGAGAGCGGCAGTTTTCAAATCAGACATATCGGCATTCCGCTTTTACTGTTGGTCGACGGACCGCCGAGGATACGCGTGTCGTAAAGTCCCTACAAGACTGGGCAGTCACAGGTGTCAAGGGCCCTGCGCTACGACTTTTGGCCAAGAGCCACGGGATACAAGGGCTCAACTGTTCACAATCGAAATAAAAAATGTCTACAATTTTTTTATTCAAAGCGCCGATTTCAGCATGCCGGGGTCGGTTATTGGCAACAGCCAGCGCGCTTGGCCTTTTTTCAGGCCGCCACGGCGGGCTCGATCCTGCACCCAACCGCGCGCCTCAATGGTGCGGCCTTGCAGACCATCGAGCATGGCCGTATCGAACTGGCTGATCAGCTCGGGCGCAATACGCAATACCAGTGAACCCTGCAGTTCAATCCAGATTCCACCGCGATTGCGCTCGATCTTGCTGACCCGACCGGCCACCAGGGCAAACCCGGAGCGCTTGAGATTCGCCACGCTGTGCACTGGCGATTGGCGCCACAGGCCGAGCCGTGCCTGGCGGGCGCTGTTTTCGGCCGCCTGCTGGCAGGCAACCAGGTCCACATTCGGCGCCACGCCCACTTGGTACCCCAGGCCCTCGGCCAGCAGTTGCGCCTCCAGGTTCTCGCCATTGGCTCCGTAGAGGTGAGCCAGGGTGCGCCCGTAATGATCTTTGCCTTCGCGCCCCACCACCAGGCCGACACGCCCATCGCTGGCCTTGACCAACGCCTGCAGGCGCTGGCGGGCGGCGACAGCGAATGGCTCGTCAGGGCGACCCTTCTTGCTGGTTTCCGGCGCGTTGAGGCCGATCATGCGCACGCTGCGACCGTCCTTGAGGCGTACCGTGTCGCCATCCACCACACGCTGTACCTCCACACGCACGACGGCCGCCGGGGCGGGGCAGAAGGGGTTGGCCTGAGCGGTCGCCAGCCAAATCCCAGGCACAAAAAAGGCGCCCACAAGGGACGCCTTTTTCAACAGCAGGTAAAAGCCCATAAGGCTCTTGAACCTTACTCTGCTGGAGTAGCAGCAGGCTTCTTGCCGAAAGCACCAAAGCGATCTGCGAAGCGCTGTACGCGGCCGCCGGTGTCCAGAGTTTTCTGCTTACCGGTGTAGAACGGGTGGCACTCGTTGCATACGTCAGTACCCAGTGGCTTGCACAGGTTCGAACGAGTTTCGAACTTGTTGCCGCAGCTGCAGGTGACTTCGATGGTTTCGTACGCTGGATGGATATCGGCTTTCATGGCACTTCCTCGGGCTAGCGTGCCGCCACTCGACACTATTGTCGAATACCGCACGTAATTAGGCCGCGGATTCTACCAGACCTTTTTAATCACGCAAGCGGCGGTAGTGGTCGAAAACTTCCTTTCATCAGATATTCCTCACACACCGCCGTCAATGTGGGAGCCGGGCTTGCCCGCGAAGGCGGTGTGTCAGTCACTGCATCTGTTACTGCACTAGCGCTTTCGCAGGCAAGCCAGCTCCCGCAAGATCCGATTCCAGTACTGAAGACGGGACACCCCCGGTCTGCTAGGCTCGCGCCCCTGCGCCACCGCTTGCCTTTATTGATGAGAATCCTCGCGTGCCCGACGCCATTTTGCGCCTAGCCCTGCCCTCGCCCCTGCGCCGCCTGTTCGATTACCGGGCCCCGCCCGGCGTGTCGCGTGCGCAGTTGCAACCGGGCATGCGCGTGCGCGTGCCGTTCGGACGCCGGGAAATGATCGGCATTCTGGTGGAAGTCACCGACCACAGCGAAGTGCCTGCCGAAAAGCTCAAGCGGGCAATTGCCCTGCTCGACGCCACACCACCGCTGCCGCCCGCGCTGTTCAAGCTGTGCCTGTGGACCGCGCAGTATTACCAACACAGCCTGGGCGATACCTTGAGCTGGGCGCTGCCGGTGCTGCTGCGCCAGGGCGAACTGGCCGAAGCGCGCCAGGAGCGTTTCTGGTCGATGGTGCCGGGCGCACGCCTCGACGACCCGCGCATCGCCCGCGCCCCGCGCCAGCGTGAGGCCCTGGCCACCTTGGCGCAGCACCCCCACGGCGTGGCCCATCAGCTATTAAGCAAACTGATGCTGAGCAAAGACAGCCTCGACCTGTTGCTGGCCAAGGGCCTGGTGCAGGTGGAAATCCGCAAACACGCTCCGGACCCGCGCCACGAACACTGGCTGGCCCAGCCGGAGTTGCCGCTGAACCCCGAGCAACGCGCCGCGTATGAGGCGATTCGCGCCGGTTTCGACAGTTTCCATGCATTCCTGCTGGCCGGCGTCACCGGCAGCGGCAAGACCGAAGTCTATTTGCAGCTGATCCGCGAAACCCTGCAGGCGGGCAAGCAGGCACTGGTGCTGATCCCCGAGATCAACCTGGGCCCGCAGACCGTGGCGCGTTTCGAGCAACGCTTCAATGCCCGGATCGCCTTGGTGCACTCGGCAGTCAATGACCGTGAACGCCTGGAGTCGTGGCTCGCGGCGCGGGATGGCGAGGCCGACATTATTATCGGCACGCGCTCAGCACTGTTCACGCCGATGAAAAACCCCGGGCTGATCATCGTCGACGAGGAGCACGATGGCTCCTATAAACAGCAGGAAGGTTTGCGCTACCACGCCCGCGACCTCGCGCTGGTACGCGCCCGCCAGGAAGACATCCCGATTGTGCTGGGCTCGGCCACGCCGTCCCTGGAAAGCCTGCACAACGCCTACACCGGCCGTTACGGGCTGCTGCGCCTGAACGAGCGTGCTGGCGGCGCCAAACAACCGCGCTTCCTGCGCCTGGACGTGAAAAGCCGCCCGCTGGACAGCGGTATTTCCGGCCCGATGCAACAGGCGATTGGCCAGACCCTGGCCGCCGGCCAGCAAGTATTGGTATTTCTCAACCGCCGCGGCTTTGCCCCGACGTTGCTGTGCCATGACTGCGGCTGGATGTCCGGGTGCGAGCGCTGCGATGCGCGCATGACGGTGCATCAGCGCCACGGCGAGTTACGCTGCCATCACTGCGGCCATGTGGAACGGGTACCGCGCCATTGCCCGCAGTGCGGCAAGGTGGACCTGCGGCCCGTGGGCGCCGGCACCGAGCGCGCCGAAGAACGCCTCGGCATCCTGTTCCCGGACTACCCGGTGCTACGGGTGGACCGCGACAGCACGTCGCGCAAAGACGCCATGAACCAACTGTTCGCCACCATCCACAAAGGCCAACCGTGCATCCTGGTGGGCACGCAGATGCTTGCCAAGGGGCATCACTTCCCACGGGTGACCCTGGTGTCGATCCTGGATGCCGATGGCGGGTTGTTCTCCGGGGATTTTCGCGCCAGCGAACGCATGGCGCAGTTGATCGTGCAGGTGGCAGGACGCGCCGGGCGGGCCGAAGAGCCAGGCAGGGTGATTATCCAGACGCACCTGGCCGACCACCCGCTGCTGATTCAACTGACGGAACAAGGCTACTTTGCCTTCGCCGAACAGGCCTTGAGCGAACGCCGCGCCGCCGGCCTCCCGCCCTTTGCGCACCTGGCGCTGCTGCGTGCCGAAGCCCACAAACCCGGGCAGGCCGAAGGCTTTCTTGATGAGGCCTGCAGCGCCGCCGAACGTTTATTGGGCGAACTGGCCCTCAGTGGCATCGAACTACTCGGCCCGGTGCCAGCGCCCATGGAGCGGCGCGCCGGACGTTATCGCGCTCAGCTACTCTTGCAGGCAACCTCCCGCGCCCCGCTGCATCGGCTATTAAGTCGCTGGATGCTTGAGCTGGAGCAACTGCCCAGCGGTCGGCAGGTGCGATGGTCGTTGGATGTAGACCCGGTAGATTTGTATTGAGGGTAATTACGTCATCGCAGGCAAGCCAGCTCGCACATTATGAAATGTGAATACCCTTAAATGTGGGAGCGGGCTTGCCCGCGAAGAGGCCCGCAGGTCCGCCATATAGTCTGAACGGTTGGCAAGCCCGCCCTCGCCACGGATAATGCCCAGTTTTTCCACCTGCGCATCGCGCGCCGCCGCTTGCGGTCGAAAGAGAACACCATGAAAGACACCATTCGCCAGCTGATCCAACAAGCCCTCACCCAACTCGTCAACGAAGGTGTGTTGCCTGAAGGCCTGTCGCCGGCGATCCAGGTGGAGAACACCCGCGACAAGACCCATGGCGACTTCGCCAGCAACATCGCGATGATGCTGTCCAAGCCGGCCGGCATGAAGCCGCGTGACCTGGCAGAAAAAATCATCGCAGCCCTGCCGGCTGACGCCAGTGTCACCAAGGCCGAAATCGCCGGCCCAGGCTTTATCAACTTCTTCCAGAACACCCAGGCCCTGGCGTCACGCCTGGATGCCGCCCTGGCCGATGCGCGCAT
Source organism: Pseudomonas sp. NBRC 111138 (assembly GCF_001320835.1). Lineage (NCBI taxonomy): Bacteria > Pseudomonadati > Pseudomonadota > Gammaproteobacteria > Pseudomonadales > Pseudomonadaceae > Pseudomonas > Pseudomonas sp. NBRC 111138. The sequence continues at coordinate 43,251 of NZ_BCBO01000074.1, forward strand.
CGGTGCACGCAAGGCCGGCGACAGCCAGCGCGTGGTCATCGACCTGTCGGCACCGAACCTGGCCAAGGAAATGCACGTGGGCCACCTGCGCTCCACTATCATTGGCGATGGCGTGGCACGGGTGCTGGAATTCCTCGGCGACACCGTGATCCGCCAGAACCACGTGGGCGACTGGGGTACCCAGTTCGGCATGCTGATGGCCTATCTGCAGGAAAACCCGATCACCAGCAACGAGCTGGCCGACCTGGAAAATTTCTACCGTGCTGCCAAAAAGCGTTTCGATGAATCCGAAGAGTTCGCTGACCGCGCCCGCGGCCTGGTGGTCAAGCTGCAAGCCGGCGACGAAGAATGCCTGGCGCTGTGGAACCGCTTCCGTGAAATTTCCCTGTCTCATTGCCAGGAAATCTACGAGCTGCTCAATGTGAAACTGACCATGGCCGACGTGATGGGCGAAAGCGCCTACAACGACGACCTGATCAACGTGGTCAACGACCTCAAGGCCAAGGGCCTGCTGGTCGAAAGCAACGGCGCCCAGTGCGTGTTCCTCGAAGAATTCAAGACCGCCGACGGCGAGCCGCTGCCGGTGATCATCGTCAAGGCCGATGGCGGCTACCTCTACGCCACCACTGACCTGGCCGCCGTGCGTTACCGCAGTGGCGTGCTCAAGGCTGACCGTGCGCTGTACTTCGTCGACCAGCGCCAGGCCCTGCACTTCCAGCAGGTGTTCGAAGTGGCGCGTCGCGCCGGTTTCGTCACCCACCCGATGCACATGGAGCACATGGGCTTTGGCACCATGAACGGCGCCGATGGCCGCCCCTTCAAGACCCGCGACGGCGGCACCGTGAAGCTGATCGACCTGCTGACCGAAGCCCAGGAACGTGCCTACAACCTGGTGAAGGAAAAGAACCCGGAGCTGGCCGAGGCCGACCTGCGCAACATCGCCCGCGTGGTGGGCATTGGCGCGGTGAAATACGCCGATCTGTCCAAGCACCGCACCAGCGACTACAGCTTCAACTTCGACCTGATGCTCAACTTCGAAGGCAACACCGCACCGTACCTGCTGTACGCCTACACCCGCGTGGCCGGGGTGTTCCGCAAGCTGGGCAAGGACTTCAGCGAAGTCGAAGGCCAGATCGCGCTGGACGCCGTCCATGAACAGGAACTGGCGGCCAAGCTCGCGCAATTTGGCGAGGTGCTCAACAGCGTTGGCGAAAAAGGCACGCCGCATATCCTGTGCACCTATTTGTACGAAGTGGCCGGCCTGTTCTCCAGTTTCTACGAGAACTGCCCGATCCTGACCGCCGACGACGAAGCCCAGAAACAAAGTCGCCTGCGCCTTGCCGCTTTGGCTGGACGCACCCTCAAGCAAGGCCTGGAACTCTTGGGCCTGGAAACTCTGGAGCGTATGTAAGTTGGCTGCCAAGAAAAAACCTGCACCCAAGCGCGGCGCCAGCCGCTACCAGGCCCCGGCGAAGCAACCGATTCCGGGTTGGCTGTGGATGGCCATCGGCCTTACGGTCGGCGCATTTATCGTGTTTCTGATGAAGCTGGAGCCCGGCCAGGGCGATGACGTCAAGCGCGTCAAACAGGAGCAGCAAAAGGCCACGAAAATCGCCGAAGCCAACAAGACCGCGCCGAGCCCGACCGCACCGGTAAAGCCCAAGTACGACTTCTACACGCTGCTGCCGGAATCGGAAGTGATCGTGCCGCCTGACGCCGTGCCGGAAAAAACCCTGCCGACGCCACAAGTGCCGACCACGCCGGTAACCCCAGCGGAAGCGGCAAAAATCGACACGGCGCGCGCCCAGGCCGCGCTGGCCGGTATCACGCCGCCGCCAGCACCGCCAGTGGCAGCCACCAAGGCTGCGCCGGTGACCAAGTTCTTCCTGCAAGCGGGCTCGTTCCCGAAACAGGCGGATGCGGACCGTGTACGCGCACAGATCATTCTGTTGGGCCAATCGGTATCGGTTGAGTCCGGCACGGTGAAGGACGCGACCTGGTATCGCGTATTGGTGGGGCCGTTCAGCAACCGCGAACAGCTGACCGTGGCGCAAAAGCAATTGGCCGGCGCCGGGTTTAGCAACCTGTTGTTACAACAACGCCAGAGCCGCTGACTCATACTCACTGATCGTTCCCACGCTCCGCGTGGGAACGTGTCCCTTGACGCTCTGCGTCACAGAGCAGGCGCAGAGCGTCAAGGCGGCATTACCACGCGGAGCGTGGGAACGATCACCACTCGTCTGCCCTGCCTTCCTACGGTTGAAATCCCCCTCGCCACCCCCATATGAGTTTCCATCAGGGCATTTTCGCCCCGCTGCGTGGAGACTCTCCCCTTGACCACCATCGTTTCAGTACGTCGCCACGGCAAAGTTGTCATGGGCGGCGACGGCCAGGTTTCCCTGGGCAACACCGTGATGAAAGGCAACGCCAAGAAAGTGCGCCGCCTGTACCACGGCCAGGTGCTTGCCGGCTTCGCAGGCGCAACCGCCGACGCCTTTACCCTGTTCGAGCGTTTCGAAGGCCAGCTTGAGAAACACCAGGGCCACCTGGTGCGCGCCGCTGTGGAACTTGCCAAAGAATGGCGCACCGACCGCTCCCTCAGCCGCCTGGAGGCCATGCTCGCGGTTGCGAACAAAGACGCTTCCCTGATCATCACCGGCAACGGCGACGTGGTTGAACCCGAGCATGGCCTGATCGCCATGGGTTCAGGTGGCGGCTACGCCCAGGCTGCGGCCAGCGCGCTGCTGAAGAAAACCGACCTGTCGGCCCGTGAAATCGTCGAGACCGCCCTGGGTATCGCTGGCGATATCTGCGTGTTCACCAACCACAATCAGACCATTGAGGAGCAGGACCTCGCCGAATAAGCCCTGGGCTTATTCAGGCTTGAGGCCGCCAAACACTATGTCCATGACTCCCCGCGAAATCGTCCATGAACTCAACCGCCATATCATCGGCCAGGACGATGCCAAGCGCGCCGTTGCCATTGCGCTGCGTAACCGCTGGCGCCGGATGCAACTGCCGGAAGAACTGCGCGTTGAAGTAACGCCCAAGAACATCCTGATGATCGGCCCTACCGGCGTCGGCAAGACCGAGATCGCTCGGCGGCTGGCCAAATTGGCCAATGCACCGTTCATCAAGGTCGAAGCGACCAAATTCACCGAAGTCGGTTATGTGGGCCGCGATGTCGAGTCGATCATTCGCGACCTGGCTGACGCCGCCCTGAAGATGCTGCGCGAACAGGAAGTGACCAAGGTCAGCCATCGCGCCGAAGACGCCGCTGAAGAGCGCATCCTCGACGCCCTGCTGCCACCGGCACGCATGGGTTTCAACGAAGACGCCGCACCTTCGTCGGATTCCAACACCCGTCAGCTGTTCCGCAAGCGCCTGCGTGAAGGCCAGTTGGATGACAAGGAAATCGAGATCGAAGTGGCCGAAGTGTCCGGCGTGGATATCTCTGCCCCGCCTGGCATGGAAGAAATGACCAGCCAGTTGCAAAACCTGTTCGCCAACATGGGCAAGGGCAAGAAGAAAAGCCGCAAGCTCAAGGTCAAGGATGCGCTCAAGCTGGTGCGCGACGAAGAAGCCGGGCGCCTGGTCAATGAGGAAGAACTCAAGGCCAAGGCCCTGGAAGCGGTCGAGCAACATGGCATTGTGTTTATCGATGAGATCGACAAGGTGGCCAAGCGTGGTAACTCCGGCGGCGTGGATGTCTCCCGCGAAGGCGTGCAGCGCGATTTGCTGCCGCTGATCGAAGGGTGCACGGTCAACACCAAGCTGGGCATGGTCAAGACTGACCACATCCTGTTTATCGCCTCCGGTGCCTTCCACCTGAGCAAGCCGAGCGACCTGGTGCCCGAGCTGCAAGGCCGCCTGCCGATTCGGGTGGAGCTCAAGGCACTGACGCCGGGCGACTTCGAGCGCATCCTCAGCGAACCGCATGCCTCGCTCACCGAGCAGTACCGCGAGCTGCTGAAAACCGAAGGGCTGGGTATCGAATTCCAGGCTGACGGTATCAAGCGCCTGGCGGAGATCGCCTGGCAGGTCAACGAGAAGACCGAGAACATCGGTGCCCGTCGCCTGCATACCTTGCTTGAGCGCCTGCTTGAGGAAGTGTCTTTCAGCGCCGGCGACATGGCCGGTGCGCAGAATGGCGAAGCGATCAAGATCGATGCTGACTACGTCAACAGCCACTTGGGCGAATTGGCGCAGAACGAAGACTTGTCTCGTTATATCCTGTAAGCCTCACTCAATGTGGGAGTGGCTTGTGTGGGAGCTGGCTTGCCTGCGATAGCATCACTTCAGTGTTCCTGAAACACCGAGGTGCCTGCATCGCGGGCAAGCCCGGCTCCCACGTTGGTCCCTTCCACATTTTGGGCCGGTTCCTTCAGGGTTATCTCCAATGTCGAAATTTCCTACCGCAGTAAACCTGCACAAAACCTCCAACACCCTCGGCCTGACCTACGGGCCGGACGAAACCTACCAGTTGCCCGCCGAATTCCTGCGGGTGCACTCCCCTTCTGCCGAGGTCCAGGGCCACGGCAAACCCATCCTGCAATTCGGCAAGCTCAACGTCCGGTTGATCAAGCTGGAACCCGCCGGCCAGTACGCACTGAAATTGACCTTCGACGACGGCCATGACAGCGGACTGTTCACCTGGGACTACCTCTACCAATTAGCCGTACGTCAGGACGCGCTATGGGCCGACTACCTGGACGAGCTCAAAGCCGCTGGAAAAACCCGCGATCCGAGTGAGTCGGTCGTGCGGCTGATGCTCTAGCACAGGGGTCTTGCTGTTTAGAGCGCATTTTCTAATTTCATCTGCTTGAATGCCCTGTCGCGTGGCCAACGATTGGCCCGCTTGCGAAAAAAAATAAACTCGGGTAACCAATGGAGCTGGCAAGTTCCCTGCATTTGACGATGCGGTATCAACGGTCACCCGAGTCGCAGTACCAGGCTGGTGTCGTGTATCGAAATTGGGTGCGCAGCAATCGCCGGTACTCGTCTTTCGGACAATGGAGCGTCGTAGATGAGTAACAAGAATAACGATGACTTGAAACGCCAGGCCTCGGAAAACACCCTGGGGTTGAACCCGATCATCGCGTTACGCAAAAAGGATTTATTGGCCTCGGCCAAGATGGTGCTGACCCAAGCCATCAAGCAACCGTTGCACAGCGTCAAGCACGTCGCCCACTTTGGCGTTGAATTGAAGAATGTGATGTTCGGCAAATCCGCGCTGGTGCCCGAGGGCGACGACCGTCGCTTCAACGACCCGGCCTGGAGCCAGAACCCGCTCTACAAACGTTATTTGCAGACTTACCTGGCGTGGCGCAAGGAGCTTCACGACTGGATCGACGACAGCAACCTGTCGGCACAAGACATCAGCCGCGGCCACTTCGTGATCAACCTGATGACCGAAGCCATGGCCCCCACCAACAGCGCGGCCAACCCGGCGGCGGTCAAACGCTTCTTTGAAACCGGCGGCAAAAGCCTGCTCGACGGCCTTTCCCACCTGGCCAAGGACATGGTGCACAACGGCGGTATGCCCAGCCAGGTCAACATGGGCGCCTTTGAAGTCGGCAAGACCCTGGGCACCAGCGAAGGCGCGGTGGTGTTTCGCAACGATGTGCTGGAGCTGATCCAGTACAAGCCCATTACCGAGCAGGTGCATGAGCGCCCGCTGCTGGTGGTGCCGCCGCAGATCAACAAATTCTACGTCTTCGACCTGTGCCCGGATAAAAGCCTGGCGCGCTTCTGCCTGCGCAATGGCCAGCAGACCTTTATCGTCAGTTGGCGCAACCCCACCAAGGCCCAACGCGAATGGGGCCTGTCGACTTATATCGAGGCGCTCAAGGAAGCAGTGGATGTGGTCACGGCGATTACGGGCAGCAAGGATGTGAATATGCTCGGTGCCTGCTCCGGCGGCATCACCTGCACCGCACTGTTGGGCCACTACGCGGCGCTGGGCGAGAAGAAAGTCAACGCCCTGACGCTGCTGGTGAGCGTGCTGGATACCACCCTGGACACCCAGGTGGCGCTGTTTGTCGACGAGCAGACTCTGGAAGCGGCCAAGCGCCATTCCTACCAGGCCGGCGTGCTGGAAGGCCGCGACATGGCCAAGGTATTTGCCTGGATGCGCCCCAACGATCTGATCTGGAACTATTGGGTCAACAACTACCTGCTGGGCAACGAGCCGCCGGTGTTCGACATCCTGTTCTGGAACAACGACACCACACGCTTGCCGGCCGCGTTCCATGGCGACCTGATCGAACTGTTCAAAAACAACCCACTGGTACGCGCCAACGCCCTGGAAGTGTGCGGCACGCCCATCGACCTCAAGCAGGTCACCGCCGATATCTACTCTCTGGCCGGTACCAACGACCACATCACGCCGTGGCAGTCCTGCTACAAATCAGCGCAGTTGTTCGGCGGCAAGGTCGAGTTTGTGCTGTCCAGCAGTGGGCATATCCAGAGCATCCTCAACCCGCCGGGCAACCCCAAGGCACGCTACCAGACCAGTGAGGGCCTGGCCGGAAGTGCGTTGGAGTGGCAGGAGAATGCGACCAAGCACACCGATTCGTGGTGGCTGCACTGGCAGGTGTGGCAGGCGGAGCGGGCGGGAAAACTGAAAAAAGCCCCGACGACATTAGGCAATAAAACCTATGCAGCCGCTGAAGCGGCGCCGGGTACCTATGTACATGAACGCTAGGCATTCTTGTGATTGAAATGAGATCAGATGTGGGAGCTGGCTTGCCTGCGATAGCGATGGGCCTGCTCACTAATCGCGGCCTGAAAGAATGCCATCGCAGGCAAGTCAGCTCCCACACTGACCGAGTTCCTACAGACCAATAGCACCACTTCACAGGGCTTGAGCATGGCGCAACCGTTCATCTTCCGCACCATCGACCTGGATGGCCAGACCATCCGCACGGCGGTACGCCCGGGCAAGCCGCACTTGACCCCGCTGCTGATCTTCAACGGCATCGGCGCCAACCTTGAGCTGGTGTTTCCGTTCGTCCAGGCCCTGGACCCGGACCTGGAAGTGATCGCCTTCGACGTGCCCGGCGTGGGCGGCTCCTCGACGCCGAACCGACCCTATCGCTTCCCCGGTCTGGCCAAACTCACCGCGCGTATGCTCGATTACCTCGACTATGGCCAAGTGAACGCCGTGGGCGTGTCCTGGGGCGGAGCGCTGGCCCAGCAATTTGCGTATGACTACCCCGAGCGCTGCAAGAAATTGATCCTCGCGGCCACCGCGGCCGGGGCCTTCATGGTGCCGGGCAAACCGAAGGTCTTGTGGCTGATGGCAAGCCCCAGGCGTTATATCCAGCCGTCCCACGTGGTGCGCATTGCACCGATGATTTATGGCGGTTCGTTCCGCCGTGATTCCAAACTGGCCGCCGAGCACGCCAGCAAAGTGCGCTCGGCCGGCAAGCTGGGCTACTACTGGCAACTGTTTGCCGGGCTGGGCTGGACCAGCATTCATTGGCTGCACAAGATCCGCCAGCCCACCCTGGTGCTGGCCGGGGACGATGACCCGCTGATCCCGCTGGTCAACATGCGCATGCTCGCCTGGCGCATCCCCAATGCACAGTTGCACATCATCGATGACGGCCACCTGTTCCTGATCACCCGGGCCGAAGCCGTGGCGCCGATCATCATGAAGTTTCTGGAGGAGGAGCGCCTGCGCGCCGTGATACATCCGCGACCGGCGGTGTGAAGGAACACACCACCGCGCAACTTGCCAGGAACCGACTATGGTTCTGGATTGGCGTGCCTGCTTGATGACTTGACGAAGGAGTGTTGGCTCATGCGAGAAAGACCCGTGACGAACCCGGCGCCCACCCCCGCTGCGTTCATCAACGCGCAAAATGCGATCACCGGCCTGCGCGGCCGGGACTTGCTGTCGACCCTGCGTACCGTCGCCGCGCACGGCCTGCGCAACCCGGTGCACGCTGCCCGCCACGCCCTGGCCCTGGGCGGCCAGCTGGGCCGCGTGCTGCTGGGTGAGACCGTGCACGAACCCAACCCCAGGGACCATCGCTTCAGCGACCCCACCTGGAAGCTCAACCCGCTGTACCGGCGCAGCCTGCAAGCCTATCTGAGCTGGCAAAAACAGACACGGCAGTGGATCGACGACAGCACCCTCAGTGACGATGATCGCGCCCGCGCGCAGTTTGCCTTCGCCCTGCTCAACGATGCTGTCTCCCCTTCCAACACCCTGCTCAACCCGCTGGCGATCAAGGAGCTGCTCAACTCCGGCGGCAACAGCGTGGTGCGCGGCGTGAGCAACTTGTTCGAAGACCTGCTGCACAACAACGGTTTGCCGCGCCAGGTCAGCAAGCACGCCTTTGAAGTGGGCAAGACCGTGGCGACCACGCCCGGTTCGGTGGTGTTTCGCAACGAACTGCTGGAGCTGATCCAGTACAAGCCCATGAGCGAAAAACAATACGCCAAGCCGCTGCTGGTAGTGCCGCCGCAAATCAACAAGTACTACATCTTCGACCTGAGCCCGGCCAACAGCTTTGTGCAATACGCACTGAAAAACGGCCTGCAGACCTTTATGGTCAGCTGGCGCAACCCGGACGTGCGGCATCGCGAATGGGGCCTGTCCACCTACGTGGCGGCGCTGGAAGAAGCGCTCAACGTATGCCGGGCCATCACTGGCGCCCGCGAGGTCAACCTGATGGGCGCCTGCGCCGGCGGCCTGACCATCGCCGCCCTGCAAGGCCACCTGCAAGCCAAGCGCCAGTTGCGGCGCATCTCCAGCGCCAGTTACCTGGTGAGCCTGCTGGACAGCCAGATCGACAGCCCCGCTACATTGTTCGCCGATGAACAGACCCTGGAAGCCGCCAAGCGCCGCTCCTACCAGCAAGGCGTGCTGGATGGCCGCGACATGGCCAAGATATTTGCCTGGATGCGCCCCAACGACCTGATCTGGAATTACTGGATCAATAATTACCTGCTGGGCAAGGAACCACCGGCGTTCGACATCCTGTACTGGAACAACGACAACACGCGTCTGCCCGCCGCCCTGCACGGCGACCTGCTGGACTTCTTCAAGCACAACCCCCTGAGCCATCCCGGTGGCCTGGAGGTATGCGGCACGCCCATCGACTTGCGCAAGGTCTCGGTGGACAGCTTCAGCGTGGCCGGCATCAATGACCACATTACGCCGTGGGACGCGGTGTACCGCTCCACGCAACTGCTGGGCGGCGAGCGACGCTTTGTGCTCTCCAACAGCGGGCATATCCAGAGCATCCTCAACCCACCGGGCAACCCCAAGGCCAACTATGTCGAGAACCTCAAGCTGAGCAGCGACCCACGGGCCTGGTATTACGACGCCCAGCACGTCGAAGGCAGTTGGTGGCCACAATGGCTGGAGTGGGTACAAAAACGCTCCGGCGTACAACGCGAAACCCTCACCGCCCTGGGCAACCAGAATTACCCACCGATGGAAGCGGCGCCGGGTACTTACGTGCGTGTGCGCTGAGCTCAGCAATCAACTTTAAGAAGACTGGATGAAGACTCGCGACCGTATCCTTGAATGCGCCCTGCAGTTGTTCAACCACAAGGGCGAACCGAACGTATCGACCATGGAGGTGGCCAATGAAATGGGGATCAGCCCCGGCAACCTCTACTATCACTTCCATGGCAAGGAGCCGTTGGTGCTGGGGCTGTTCGAGCGTTTTCAGTGTGAGCTGGCGCCACTGCTGGACCCTCCTGCGGATGCGCAACTGGAAGCTGAGGACTACTGGCTGTTTTTGCACCTGATTGTCGAGCGCATGGCCCACTATCGGTTCCTGTTCCAGGACTTGTCGAACCTGGCGGGGCGCTTGCCCAAGCTGGCCAAGGGGATCCGCCACTTGCTCACGGCGCTCAAGCGCACACTGGCGTCATTGCTCGCGCGCTTGAAGGCGGCGGGGCAACTGGTCAGTGATACCCAGGCGTTGGGGCAACTGGTGGAGCAGATCACCCTGACCTTGCTGTTTTCGTTGGATTACCAACGGATTCTAGACCGTGAAGGTGAGGTACGGGTGGTGGTGTACCAGATCATGATGCTGGTGGCGCCGCATCTGCTGCCAACGGCGCGGCAGGCGACCGAGCGGTTCGCCTTGAAGTACCTGGATGACACCGATTAAACATGTAGGAGCGAGCTTGCTCGCGAAAAACGTCAACGATAACGAGTCCCTCCTGAATAAACGCGGCGTCTTTGAGTTTTTCGCGAGCAAGCTCGCTCCTACAAAATGGGGAATGCGGCGTTTTTGAGGCTTGCATAAAAAACGCCCAATCTTCGCAGACCGGGCGTTTTATGTGTCCCGTAAAAATCAGGACTGACTGGATGGCGTCGGGGTAACCGGCGTTGCAGTCGGGGTAGCAGCCGCATGCGTCGGCGCGGACACCGAATTGGCGGTAGAAGCGGCCGGTGCTGGTGCCGTGGCTGGCTTGGCCGCCGCGGCAGGCTTTGCGGCTGCCGGTTTTTTCGCTACCGCAGGCTTTTTGGCCGCTGCAGGCTTGGCAGCTGGTTTCGCAGCGGCGGGCTTGGCAGCAGGTTTAGCGGCAGCGGTTTTAGCCGCAGGTTTGGCAGCCGGTTTAGCCGCAGGTTTGGCAGCCGGTTTAGCCGCAGGTTTCGCGGCGGCTTTAGCGGCCACTGGCTTAGCGGCAGGCTTGGTAGCCGGTTTGGCGGCAGCAGTTTTAGCCGCTGGCTTGGCCGCAGGTTTCGCCGCGGCTTTGGCCGGCGCTTTGGCAGCGGGTTTGGCAGCTGGCTTGGCGGCGGCTTTAACCAGAGGCTTGGCGGCAGTTTTGGCGGTGGGTTTTGCAGCGGCGGTTTTAGCCGCAGGTTTGGCCGCCGGTTTTGCTGCAGGCTTGGCCGCGGCGGTCTTGGCGGGAGCCGCTTTGGCGCCGGTGAGCTTTTCGATTTGCTTGGTCAAGGTATCAACCTTGCTATGCAGCGCCTTCAACTCAGCCTTGCTCGGTACGCCCAGTCGCGAAATAGCACTGTTGAGGCGCTTGTCGAACGTTTCTTCCAACTTGCCCCAAGTATCCGAAATACTCGATTTGGCGGAACCCGCACTCGCCTTGGCAGCGTCGACTTTTTTACCGACCGTGCTCTTGGTCAACTTCTCGGCCTTCTCGCCGTCTTTGACCAAGGTCTCGAAGAGTTTGCTGCCGTCACTGTCGATCTTCGAGTACACGCCTAAACCAGCGAGCCAGATTTTGCGGGAATATTCTTCAACTTTCCCGACCCACGAGCTGCCTTCTTTCTGAGTAGTCTTTTTAACAGCCATCCCGATGTCTCCTTAGTGTTTACGCGCGACACGTTCGAGCAATGCCGTCAGCTCTTCGAGCTTAGCAGAGAGTGTCTCCACGTCATGTTTAGACGCAATGCCGATCCGATTCAAGGCACTGCCGACACGAGTATCAAAAGCTTTTTCAACTTTATCCAGTTGAACTTCGACCAGGCCTTTGACGCCGGAGACGTTACTCTTTACTTGGTCAATCTGACTGTTGGCGGCATCAAGTTGTTCAACTACAACTTTTTTACCTTTACTTTCAACACGTTGACCGCTTCTAACGAGTTCTTTGAAGTACTCGCCGCCTTCGCTGCCGACCTTGGCATAGGCGCCAAGACCCGCCAGCCAGATCTTGCGGGCGTAGCTTTTAACCTCACTCAGGGGAGTGGTCTGAACGTCGATTTTTTTCTTCAAAATAACTTTGGCCATGGTGCACCTCACACAGAATTGGGTGGCGGACGGCCCGCAAGAGTTGAGGGCTTGGGCACAAAGTAAGGTTTAAAATTAGAATCGGCACCCTAAGCACAGCCGTATCAAGCCAGGGCCTTATCCAGGGCCTTTTCGATTTCGGACTTGATCGTGCCACTCATGGCCGACATCAGCAGGCCAAGTTCCACATCAATGCGCAGCGAATCATCGGCCACCAATACCGTGCCTTTAACCCCGGAGCGCTTGAGCTTCAGGGTGTCGCCAGCCCACGAAGACTCCACCCCATATTTATCCTCGAGTTTGCGCGCCAATTGCTCCGCCTTGGCCCGCGCCTGTTCTTTTCCCAGGGTATGTTCACGCTCAACGGTAATACGGGCCATTGCAATGACTCCTCTTTATAACGACTCAGAACACCCGCCATGCGGCAAAAGGTCTCGATGAGCGTCTATCTTACCTGCAGCCTTGCCAAGACAAAGCAGGCCTTGGGGATTATCATGTCCCGCATTCTCTTTTGGTGACAGCGATATGACTGATCAGCGCAAAGGCAGCGATGCCGAACCCACCACTCACTTCGGCTTCAAGAACGTCCCGGAAAGCCAAAAGGCGGAAAAAGTCGCTGAGGTGTTCCACTCCGTGGCAGCCAAGTACGACCTGATGAACGACGTGCTCTCCGGCGGCATGCACCGCCTGTGGAAGCGCTTCACCATCGAGTTGTCGGGCGTACGCACCGGCAACCGGGTGCTGGACATCGCCGGTGGCACAGGCGACCTGGCGGCCAAGTTCTCCAAGCTGGTTGGCCCCACCGGCCAGGTGGTATTGGCCGATATCAACGGCTCGATGCTCAAGGTTGGCCGCGACCGACTGCTCGACAAAGGCGTGGCCGGCAATATCGAGTTCGTCCAGGCCGATGCCGAGAAGCTGCCGTTCCCCGACAACCATTTCGACTGCGTGACCATCGCGTTCGGCCTGCGTAACGTGACTCACAAGGAAGACGCGATCCGCTCGATGCTGCGCGTACTCAAGCCGGGTGGCCGCCTGCTGGTGCTGGAATTCTCCAAGCCGACCAACGCGCTGATGTCCAAGGTCTACGACACCTATTCGTTCGCCTTCATGCCACTGATGGGCAAGCTGATCACCAACGACGCCGAGAGCTACCGCTACCTGGCCGAGTCGATCCGCATGCACCCGGACCAGGAAACCCTGAAGTCGATGATGGTGGAGGCCGGTTTCGACCGCGTGACCTACCACAACATGACGTCCGGCATCGTTGCCCTACACCGCGGCATCAAGCCCTGATGCTGCTGCAAGGTCTTCTCGCCAGCGTTGAGCACGGTATCAACCGTGTACTGCGCCTGGACAGCACCGCCCTGGCGCGGCTCGCGCACCTGACCGGCAAAGTCATTGCCGTTGATTGCCGCAGCCCCGCAGTGCAGCTGTTTATCCTGCCCAGCGATGAAGGCCTGCTGCTCGCCACCCAATGGGCCGCTGAAGCCGACTGCACCCTGCGTGCACCAGCCTCAAGCCTGTTGCACCTGGCACTGAGCCGCAACAAGACCGCCATCCTCCACAGCCCCGAGGTGGAGCTGGAAGGCGACAGTGCGGTGCTGATGGACTTGGCCGCCGTGCTGCAAGACCTGGAGCTGGACTGGGAATATGAACTGTCGCGCTGGATCGGCCCCGTCGCCACCCAGTTGATCAGCGGGCACCTGCGCAGCCGCTCGCGCTGGTACCAGCAAGGGTTCGCCAGCCTCAACCAGAACCTTGCCGAATACCTGAGCGAAGAATCGCGCACCCTGGTCGGGCAACGGGAAGCGCAAGCGCGCTTTCGCGAGCTCGACAAGGCCAAAATCGACCTGGAACGCCTCGAGGCCCGCTTCGAGCGCTTGAGCCGTTCCCTTGATCCAAGCGATAACGCATGAAGCTGCTCGCCGTCCGCCGTTTGTTTCGTATCCAGCGCGTCGTAATCCGCTACCGTCTCGATGACCTGCTGTTTGCCCTGCCCTTGCCGTGGTTCCTGCTGGCGGTGCGTTATGTGCTGCCGTGGCGCTGGTTGCCCCGCAAGCCGTCGCCGTTGAGCCGTGGCGCCAGCCTGCGCTTGGCGTTGCAGGATTTGGGGCCTATCTTCATCAAGTTCGGGCAGATCCTCTCCACCCGCCGCGACCTGTTGCCCGAAGACATCGCCGACGAGCTGATGCTGCTGCAGGACCGCGTGCCGCCGTTCGATTCGCAGCAGTCGATGGCGCTGATCGAAGAACAGCTGGGCCATAAGATCAGCGAGGTGTTCAGCCGCTTCGACGTCGAGCCCCTGGCCTCGGCGTCAGTGGCGCAAGTGCACGCCGCGCAGCTCAAGACCGGCGAAGAAGTGGTGGTGAAAGTCATTCGCCCAGGCCTCAAGCCGATCATCGGCCAGGACCTGGCATGGCTGTTTATCTTCGCCCGCGCCGCCGAACGCTTCTCCGCCGATGCGCGCCTGCTGCACCCGGTGGACGTGGTCGCCGACTACGAAAAAACCATCTACGACGAACTCGACCTGCTGCGCGAAGCGGCCAATGCCAGCCAATTGCGACGCAACTTCGAAGGCTCGCAACTGCTGTATGTGCCGCAGGTGTATTGGGACTGGTGCCGGCCAAAAGTGCTGGTGATGGAGCGCATCTACGGCGTGCAGGTCACCGACCTCGCGACCCTGGCCGACCAGCGCACCGACATGAAGATGTTGGCAGAACGCGGTGTGGAGATTTTCTTCACCCAAGTGTTCCGCGACAGTTTCTTCCACGCCGACATGCACCCGGGCAACATCTTCGTCAGCACCGTCAACCCGTGGAGCCCGCAGTACATCGCCATCGACTGCGGTATCGTCGGCAGCCTCACCCCGGAAGACCAGGATTACCTGGCGCGCAACCTGTTTGCCTTCTTCAAGCGCGACTATCGCCGTGTGGCGCAGTTGCACATTGATTCGGGTTGGGTGCCAGCGGAAACCAAACTCAACGAATTCGAAGCGGCGATCCGCACCGTGTGCGAGCCGATCTTCGAAAAACCGTTAAAGGATATTTCGTTCGGCCAAGTGCTGATGCGCCTGTTCCAGACCGCGCGGCGCTTCAATATGGAAGTGCAGCCGCAACTGGTGCTGTTGCAGAAGACCCTGCTGAACATCGAAGGCCTGGGCCGCCAGCTCTACCCGGACCTCGACTTGTGGAACACTGCGCAACCCTTCCTGGAACGCTGGATGCGCGAGCGCATGAGCCCGAAAACCATGCTGGGCAACCTGCACAGCCAGTTCGAGCAACTGCCGCACCTGGCCAACATGACCCGCGACCTGCTGGAGCGCATGTCCCAGCCCCATGCCAAGGACCCTGAGCCACCGTGGCGCAAGCGCAAGGACGACTGGTTCCTGCGCCTGCTCGGCGCCGCGCACCTGGTGGGCGGCGTGATGCTGGCGATTGGTGGGCCATTGAACCAACTAGGCCACTGGCCAGCGGGCATCATGGTCGCCGTGGGCGTTTATCTGATCGTGCGTCGATAGCCCATCCGGTTATACACTGTCGCAAATTGCCGGAGCCGAACATGAAAGACTGGCTGGATGAGATCAAGTGGGACAGTGACGGCCTGGTGCCGGCCATTGCCCAGGACTACAAGACCGGGCGCGTGCTGATGATGGCCTGGATGAACCGCGAGGCCCTGAGCCTCACCGCCGCCGAGCAGCGCGCCATCTACTGGTCACGTTCGCGTGGCAAACTGTGGCGCAAGGGCGAAGAGTCCGGGCACGTGCAGACCCTGCACGAGCTGCGCCTGGACTGCGATGCCGACGTGGTAATCCTCAAGGTCGAGCAGATCGGCGGCATTGCCTGCCACACTGGCCGCCACAGTTGCTTCTATCGCGTGTTCGAGAATGGCGAATGGAAGGTTGTGGAGCCGGTGCTCAAAGACCCGCACGCCATCTACCCAGCAGGACACTGAACATGAGCGATACCCTGAACCGTGTGGCCCAGGTGCTGGAAGACCGCAAAGGCGCGGATGCCGACAGCTCCTACGTCGCCAGCCTGTACCACAAGGGCCTGAACAAGATTCTGGAAAAACTCGGCGAAGAATCCGTCGAGACCATCATTGCGGCCAAGGACGCGCAAATCAGCGGTGATTACAGCGATGTAATCTATGAGACCGCAGACTTGTGGTTCCATAGCCTGGTGATGCTCGCCCAACTGGGGCAGCACCCACAGGCCGTGCTGGATGAACTGGACCGTCGCTTCGGCTTGTCCGGGCACGCCGAGAAGGCCTCGCGCCCGTCCGCCTGAATAACTGAGACTTGAGGATTTGAAGCATGGGCATTTTTGACTGGAAACACTGGATCGTCATTCTGGTGGTGGTGGTATTGGTGTTCGGCACCAAGAAGCTCAAGAACCTGGGCACCGATGTGGGCGAGTCGATCAAGGGCTTTCGCAAAGCCATGAACGATGATGAAAAGCCGGCCGAGCCAAGCGCCAACCCGGTGCCACCGGCCCAGCCTGTTCACCCGCAGGCCACCCAGCCGATCACCGAGCGCCGTACCTTCGACGTGCAGGCTGAAAAGGTCCAAGAGCCGACCCGCAAAGACTCGTGAGCACTGACTAATGTTTGGTATCAGCTTCTCTGAACTGCTGCTCGTCGGCCTGGTGGCCCTGCTGGTACTGGGGCCGGAACGCCTGCCCGGTGCCGCACGCACCGCCGGCTTGTGGATCGGGCGCCTCAAGCGCAGTTTCAACGCGATCAAACAGGAAGTTGAACGGGAAATCGGTGCCGACGAAATCCGTCGGCAATTGCACAACGAGCACATCCTCTCGTTGGAGCAGGAAGCCCGCAAGATTCTTTCCCCGGTGCAAGAGCCGGCCAAGCCGGTAACGCCGGTGGCCGAGCACAGCATCGCGCCAGCCCCTGTGGCCGACGCCACACCGGCAGCGCCCGCCCCACCGACGCCTGCGCCGACGCCCGTCGCGTCGCCCGCGCCCCATGACCCTACATTGCCGCCGCGAGCCCCATGAGCGCTGATAAACCGGAAAACGACCAGCACATGCCGCTGGTCTCGCACCTCACCGAGTTGCGAACCCGCCTGCTGCGTTGCGTGGCGGCGATCTTCATCATCTTTGCCGGGCTGTTCGCCTTTACCCAGCAGATCTACACCTTCGTCTCGACGCCTCTGCGCCAGTACCTGCCGGCCGGCGCGACGATGATCGCCACCGATGTATCGTCGCCGTTCCTGACCCCCTTGAAGCTGACCATGATGGTCTCGCTGTTCCTGGCGATCCCGGTGATCCTGCATCAGATCTGGGGCTTTATCGCGCCGGGCCTGTACAAGCACGAGAAGCGCATCGCTGTGCCATTGCTGGTGTCGAGCATCTTGCTCTTCTACACCGGCATGGCCTTCGCCTACTTCCTGGTGTTCCCGCTGATCTTCAAGTTCTTCGCTGCCGCCACCCCGGCCGGCGTGGAGATGATGACCGATATCACCAGCTACCTCGATTTCGTGATGACGCTGTTCTTCGCCTTTGGCGTGGCATTCGAAATTCCGGTAGCGGTAGTGTTGCTGGTGTGGATCGGCGTGGTCGACGTCAAGTACCTGAAAAAGATCCGCCCGTACGTGATCATCGGCTGCTTCGTGGTCGGCATGATCCTCACGCCACCGGACATCTTCTCCCAGACCTTGCTGGCCGTGCCGATGTGGATGCTGTTCGAGGTGGGCATCCTGTTCAGCGGCCTGATCAGCAAGCGTGGCGAACACCCGGATGACGCGCCTGCCGACGACGACCAACCGCCAGCGACCCAGCCGTGAACCTGCTGCTGCTCGAAGAGGCCGACTTTATCGCGGCCGACCGCGTAGTGCTGCGTGATCGTCGCCTGGTGCATATGCAGGAGGTTCACCGCGCCGCCGTCGGTGACACCCTGCGTGTGGGCCGCATTGGCGGGCTGATGGGCAATGCCCAACTGCTGCGCCTGGAAGCCACTGAAGCCGAACTGCAAGTGAGCTTCGACCAACCGCCACCGAGCAAACTACCCCTGACCTTGCTGCTGGCCCTGCCCCGCCCGAAGATGCTGCGCCGGGTGCTGCAAACCGTGGCGGCCATGGGCGTGCCCAAGGTGGTACTGGTCAACAGCTACCGCGTGGAAAAAAGCTTCTGGCAAACCCCGTTCCTGGAGCCGGAAGCGGTGCGCGAGCAACTGATTCTCGGCCTGGAACAAGCGCGGGACACGGTGCTGCCCGAGATCATTATCGAGAAACGCTTCAAGCCGTTTGTGGAAGATCGTCTGCCGGCCATGGCGGCTGGCACCTTGGGCCTGATCGGCCATCCGGGCGATTACCCGGCCTGCCCCCGAGCCCTCGAGGAACCGGTGACCCTCGCGATCGGCCCGGAAGGCGGCTGGATTCCCTATGAAGTGGACCTGCTGGCCAAGGCTGGTTTACAGCCGGTGCAACTGGGTGCACGTATTTTACGCGTCGAAACCGCCGTAACGGCCCTGCTCGCCCGCCTGTTCTAACCCCCCGTCTGATCGTTCCCATGCTCTGCGTGGGAATGCCGCTCAGGACGCTCTGCGTCCGCCCTTGTGACGCAGAGCGTCACGCCATTCATTCCCACGCAGAGCGTGGGAACGATCACCAGAGCGTGGGAACGATCACCAGAGCGTGGGAACGATCAAGTATCCCCGTGCGTTGCCGATAGCCTTTGAATAAGTCCAAGCCTTGTTCCAGGGGAGTTCGCAGCATGTATCGTTGGTTAGCCGAGAAGTTGGGGAATGTAAGCGTCAACCGCAAGCTGAGCGTGGGCTTTGGCCTGGTGTTGCTCCTGACGCTGTTGATCACCTTTACCGGCTGGACCGGCCTGGGGGATGTGATCAGTCGCGGCGACAAGCTGGGCTTCATTTCCAGCCTCAATGGCCTGACCAAAGACCTGCGCCTGGCACGCCTGGACTTCGATATGCGCCGTGGCGAGCAAGGCACGGACAAGGTCGACGGCCTGCTCGCCCACCTCGACAGCAGCCTGAAGACCGCCGCCGAGCTGATCGAGCAACCTGACGACAAAGCCCTGGTCGAGCAACAGCAGGAAGCCTTGAACCAATACAAAAAGGCCTTCGCCGCCATGGTCCAGGCGGGCCTCAAACGTGAGGGCGCCCGCAGCAAGCTCGGAGACACCGCCGACAATGCCGTCGCCAAGATCAACGAAATCGAAAAAGCCCTGCTGCAAGGTGACAGCGTCGCCCAGTTCAACAGCGTGGTCGAGCAGAGCAAGCTGATCCAGCAATCGCGCTTCCAGGTACGCGGCTACACCTACAGCGGCAAGGTCGAAGCCGAGCAACCGGCCCTGGATGCCATCGACAACGCCCTGAAAAAAATCACCGAACTGCAAGGCCAGTTGCCTGCGCAATACCAGGCCAACCTGCAAGAAGCCGGGGCTTCACTGCAAGCCTACCGCGCCGCCGTCAGCCAGTATCGCGATTCCCAGGTCGCCAGCGCAGCAGCGCTGAAAACCATGATCGCCCAAGGCGACATCCTGTTGGGCCACAGTGAAAAACTCACCGTCTCCCAGACCGCCGTGCGTGACGCAGATGCCGCGCAGGCCAAATACCTGTTGCTGCTTGCCACCGTACTGGCGCTGATCGTCGGCGTCTTCGCGGCCTGGGCCATCACCCGCCAGATCGTCATCCCGCTGAACCAGACCCTCGAAGTCGCCGAGCGTGTTGCCTCCGGCGATCTGAGCCACAACCTGGAATCGGGCCGCCAGGACGAACTGGGTCAATTGCAGCGTGCCATGCAAAGCATGACCGTGGGCCTGCGCGAGTTGATCGGCGGGATCAGCGACGGGGTCACCCAGATCGCCAGCGCCGCTGAGCAGTTGTCAGCCGTGACCGAACAAACCAGCGCCGGGGTCAACAGCCAGAAAGTCGAGACCGACCAGGTGGCCACCGCCATGAACGAAATGGCGGCCACCGTGCAGGAAGTGGCGCGCAATGCCGAAGAGGCCTCGGAAGCCGCCGTGGCTGCCGACCAGCAAGCCCGTGAAGGCGACCAGGTGGTGGGTGAAGCCATCGCCCAGATCGAGCGCCTGGCCACCGAAGTGGGTAATTCCACGGTGGCCATGGGTGAACTCAAGCGCGAAAGCGACAAGATCGGCAGTGTGCTCGACGTGATCAAATCCGTGGCCCAGCAAACCAACCTGCTGGCCCTTAACGCCGCCATTGAGGCGGCGCGTGCCGGTGAGGCCGGGCGCGGCTTTGCCGTGGTGGCCGACGAGGTGCGCAGCCTGGCCCAGCGCACGCAGAAGTCCACTGAAGAGATCGAAGAGCTGATCGTCGGCCTGCAAAGTGGTACCCAGCAGGTGGCAACCATCATGGACAACAGCCGCGGGCTGACCGAGAGCAGTGTTGAGCTGACGCGCCGGGCCGGCCACGCGCTGGGCAATATCACCCGTACCGTCTCGACCATCCAGGCCATGAACTCACAGATCGCCACCGCCGCCGAGCAGCAAAGCGCCGTGGCTGAAGAGATCAACCGCAGCGTGCTGAATGTGCGCGACATCTCCGAGCAAACCTCGTCGGCCAGCGAAGAAACTGCGTCCTCCAGTGCCGAACTGGCGCGCCTGGGGATCTACCTGCAGACCCTCGTCGGGCGCTTCCGAGTCTGAATTACCCTACACGGCGGCTTACCAAAGCCGCCGCAACTTGTGAAATCTCCTACACAGTTATCAGCCCTCCACGGTCCCGAATCGAATTAGCGTTTCATGTGTCGCGAAACGCTTTCTCTGATTCGGAGGTTCACCATGTTTCTTCGGCTGACCCGCATGCTGGTCAATGCCAGCGTCCGCCTCAAGCTAGCCCTGGGTTTTGGCCAAGTGCTGATCCTCAGTTTCCTGATCGCAGCCACCGGCTGGCAAGCCTTGAGCGCCGTGCTTTACCGATCCGACAGCCTGACGGTCCTGGGCCATCTGGCTGTCGAAGCCGAGGCCATGCGCGCCGACCGCATCGTGTACCGCACGCTGATGGACAGCAACAGCCTGGACAAGATGAACCAAAGGATTGAACAGATCGACCAGTATCTGACCGGCCTTTCGAGCCGCTTGCGAGCCGCCACCGACCGACAATGGCTGGAAGAAGCGGCTCTGTTGGTGTCGGGCTCGAAAGCCGCGCTCGTACAGTTGCCACCGTTGCTGGCCGCGCGCGAGCAGATCCGTCCAGCGCTCAAGAAGTCCGCCCTGCAGGCCAGTGACACCCTCGCTCAACTGGCCAGTGACTTGCCCGATCAAAATGACGAGAAGGCCCTCGACGCCATCGAGAACCTGCGCCAGGCCATGGAGCAAGCCGAAGATCGAGCGCAGAGCCCCGCCTGGGCGGCCGTTACCTTAAAGGCCTACGCCGATGCGTTCGACCAGTCGCTTGATGAACTGCAGGCCGCGCTGGCTTCCGTCACCGCGCTCCCGGTGGACTCGACGCTGCTCAAGACCGATTTGGCCAACTACCGTGAACAACTGCTAAAGCTCGAGCAAGCCCAGCTCGATACCGAAACCGTGCAAAACAGCCTCGAACAGCAACTCAACGAGCTGCGGGACAAGAGCAATCTGCTGAGCCAGAGCCAGAATGCCAGGCGCAACAACGAGGCGGACCAAACCCGTGCGTTGCTGATCAGCGTGACAGTGGCCGCCCTGGCACTGGGCACGCTGGCCGCCTGGTGGATCGCCCGGCAGATTGCGGCGCCACTGCGAGAAATTCTCGGCGCCGCCCACCGTGTTGCCGAGGGCGACCTCAGCCATGACATGGCGGTCGACCGTCACGACGAACTCGGCCAGTTGCAGCAAAGCATCGGGCAAATGACCCGCAGCCTGCGTAGCCTGATCAGTAATATCGGTGACAGTGCCCGGCAGATCGCCGGAGCGGCCACGCAGTTATCCACCGTCACCGAGCAGACCCGCAGCGGGCTCAACGAGCAGAAAGATGAAACCGACCAGG
Organism: Pseudomonas sp. NBRC 111138; assembly: GCF_001320835.1. Taxonomy (NCBI): domain Bacteria; kingdom Pseudomonadati; phylum Pseudomonadota; class Gammaproteobacteria; order Pseudomonadales; family Pseudomonadaceae; genus Pseudomonas; species Pseudomonas sp. NBRC 111138. Next base: position 64,934 of record NZ_BCBO01000074.1, read on the forward strand.
TGGCGACGGCAATGAATGAAATGCTCGCCACTGCCCAGGAAGTGGCGCGCCACGCCGAACGCGCCTCGGTGGCGGCCCAAGAAGCCGACCATCAGGCCGGCGCCGGTGAGCAGGTGGTCACCCAGGCCGTGGAGCAGATTGGCAACCTGGCCAGTGAAATGGCGCTGTCAGGCCGTGCGATGCTCGAGCTGCAACAGGAGAGCCAGAAGATCGCCAGTGTGCTGGACGTGATCAAGTCTGTTTCTCAGCAGACCAACCTGCTGGCCCTGAACGCCGCCATTGAAGCGGCACGTGCGGGCACTGCCGGCCAAGGCTTTGCGGTGGTCGCCGACGAAGTGCGCAGCCTGGCCCAACGCACTCAGGAATCGGCCGAGGAGATCGAAGGGCTGATCCTCGGCCTGCATAACGGCACCCAGCAGGTGGCGGATATCATGGACAGCAGCCGCAACCTGACCGACAACAGCGTCGCCCTGACCCGCGACGCCGGCGACGCTCTGAGCGCCATTGCCCGCACGGTGTCGATCATCCAGGAAATGAACCCGCAGATCGCCGCCGCAGCGGAACAGCAAAGCGCTGTGGCCGAGGAGATCAACCGCAGTGTGTTGAAGGTGCGGGACGTGTCGGAACAAACCGCCGCCGCCAGCGAGGAAACGGCGGCCGCGAGTGTTCAGTTGACAAGGTTGAGCCTGGACTTGCAGACGCTGGTCGACAAATTCAAGCTTTGACCTGTGGCGAGGGAGCTTGCTCCCGCTGGGCTGCGCAGCGGCCCCAAAATCTTGGGAGCGCTTCGCACTCCAGCGCGAGCAAGCTCGCTCGCCACAGAGGCAAATATTTCTACAGGACTTGGCGCAGGAAGGCCTGGGCACGCGGGTCTTTTGGCGCATTGAAGAACTCGGCCGGGGCGGCGTCTTCCAGCAGTTTGCCGTGATCGAAAAACAACACCCGGTCTGCCACTTCCCGGGCAAAGCCCATCTCGTGGGTGACGCACACCATGGTCATGCCTTCCAGGGCCAGGGTCTTCATCACGTCGAGCACTTCACCGACCATTTCCGGGTCGAGGGCCGAGGTGGGCTCGTCAAACAGCATCACCTTGGGCTCCATAGCCAGGGCTCGGGCAATGGCGACTCGCTGCTGCTGGCCGCCAGACAGGCGCGATGGAAACTCATGGGCCTTCTGCGCAATACCGACCTTTTCCAACAGCGCCAGGGCCTTGGCCTCGCGCTCTTGCTTGCCGCGCTTGCGCACGACCTTTTGCGCCAGGCACAGGTTTTCCAGCACGGTCATGTGGGGGAACAGGTTGAAGTGCTGGAACACCATGCCGACTTCACGGCGGTAGGCATTCACGTCGGTCTTAGGGTCGGCCAGTTGCAGGCCGTCGATGCTCACCGAACCCGAATCGAACGCCTCCAACCCATTCAGGCAGCGCAAGAAGGTGGACTTGCCGGAACCCGAAGGTCCGATCACCACCAGCACCTCGCCCTTGGCCACTTGGGTGGTGACGTGATCCACCGCGCGCACCAGTTGCCCACGGGTATCGAAGACTTTTACCAGATCGCGTACTTCAATCACTTTGGGCAAGCCTCCGCTCAAGCCGGCTGGCCATCTTCGACAGCGGCAGGTTGATCAGCAGGTACAAGCCCGCCACACAAAACAGGATTTCAAACGGCGAGAACGAGGTGGTGATCACTTCGCGGCCGCTCTTGAGCAACTCGGTAATCGCGATCACCGACACCAGAGACGTATCCTTGACCAGGCTGATAAATTGCCCGGCCAGGGGCGGCAGCACACGCTTGAAGGCCTGCGGCAGTACCACGTGGCGCATCGACTGGCTGGCGCTCAAGCCCAGGGAACGCGCCGCTTCATCCTGGCCACGGGTGATGGACTGCACGCCGGCGCGCACGATTTCTGCCACGTAGGCACCCGTGAACAACGACAGTGCGGCAATCCCGGCAAACTCCCGGGACAGGTTGAGCACCGTGCCGATAAAGAAATAGAAAATGAAGATCTGCACCAGCAGCGGCGTGCCCCGCACCAGCTCGACATAGATTGTCGACAGATCGCGCAAGGTGGGATTTTTCGACAGCCTGCACAGCCCGGTCGCCAAGCCAATCGCCAAACCCAGGATGCCGGACACCACCGACAGCCACAGCGTGGTCCACAAGCCCCACATCAATGGTCCCAATGCCCATTGCCGGGTCACGCCGACCACATCGCCTTCAGCCACATCGTCGCCGCGCGCCACTTGCAGGCTGTTATCGGCGACTGTGAGCTTTTGCTCGACTCCGGCGTCGTTGCGCAGGGTGACTTCGGCCGTATCGCCTTTGCGCACCAACTCGACCACGGTGGAAATATCCGCGGCGCGCTGGGAGGTCTCGGCTTGATAGGCGAAGTATTGGGGGACGCGATTCCAGCGCCATTCGTAAGACATCAACGACGTAGCGTAGTACAAGGCACCCGCCAGGCCGACCAGCACGACCACCGTCAGCAGGTGCCAGGGCCATTGGGCTTTTTTCTGTTTCATTTCACTTTCCGCATAGGTGTCGCCTGATAGGCCGCCATCGCGGGCAAGCCCGCCCCCACAGGTTGATGTGTGAATACAGTCAAATGTGGGAGCTGGCTTGCCTGCGATACAGGCAACTCGGTGTCAGGCCTTATTCCATGTCCTTGAGCCACTCGGAGCTCTTGAACCACTTGTCATGGATGCGATCGTAGGTGCCGTCGTTACGGATCTGGTGCAGGAAGTTGTTGATGAAGTTGATGCTGTCGTAATCGCCTTTCTTCAAACCGAACGCCAGGGGCTCAAAGGTGAAGGGTTCTTCCAGAAACACCAGTTTGCCGTTACCGACTTTCTTCTCGGCCACCACGTTGTACGGTGCGTCGTAGACGAACGCGTCAGCCTTGCCGTTGACCACGTCGAGCACGCCTTCCTGCTCGTTGTCGTAGCCGTGGTACTTGGCCTTGGAGATCAGCTTCTTGGCGACCATCTCACCGGTGGTGCCGAGCTTGGAGGTCAGGCGGTATTTCTCGTCGTTCAGGTCTTTGTAGGACTTGATGGTGCCTTCCAGCTCCTTGCGGATCAGCAACGTCTGGCCGACCACGATGAAGGGTTCGCTGAAATTCAGGCGCAGGTTGCGTTCCTGGGTCAGGGTCATGCCGCTGCCGATCATATCGAACTTGCCGGTCAGGAAGGCCGGGATGATGCCGTCGTAACCGGTGGACACCAGCTCCAGCTTGACGCCCATGGACTTGGCCATAGCCTTGAGGATGTCGACTTCGAAACCGATGATTTCACCGCGCTTGTCGGTCATTTCGAACGGCATGTAGGTGGGGTCCATGCCAACTTTCAACGTGCCGCGCTTGACCGCCTCATCAATGGCGCCGGCCTGGGCCGCAGTGGCAGCGACCAGCGCGGTGACGCCGAGCATCAGCATCGAAAGATACTTTTTCATCATCAAGACCCCTGAACGATTCTTATAAGGTTGGCGCACAAGAGGGCTGCGCCATTTCGGGGTGCGATCCTAACCCACTCGTTGTCCGCCACAAAGGTTTCACCGGTAAATGTTATCGGCGTGTGTCGGAAAACCCTGACAGCGACCCGGCCAAACACAGGCGCAGACGCTTCAGCGCGGCCTCTCGATCAGGGATTGATGTGTAAGCAGTTATGACGATCAGTCGATCTCGGCTATCCAGGCCGTATCCCTGAACCACTTGTCATGCAGGCGATCGTAGGTGCCGTCCTGGGCGATCTGGTTGAGAAAATGGTTGATCCAATTGAGGCTGTCGTAATCGCCTTTTTTCAGGCCGAACGCCAAGGGCTCAAAGGTGAAGGGTTGCTCAAGTGCCAACAATGTACTGTTCTGTGGCCGACTCATCGCGATCAGGTTGTAGGGCGCATCATGGATAAAAGCATCGGCCTTGCCTTCAACGACCTGCCGCACGCCTTCTTCCGGGTTGGGCACACTGCTGAGCCGCGCAGATACAAGAAAGCGCTGTGCTGCGGCTTCACCGGTGGTGCCTTGGGTGGTAACCACGCGGTAACTGGCGTCGTCCAGTTCTTCAATACTGGAGACCTTCCCGGCCATGCGTGGGTGCAGCAGCACCGTCTGGCCCACCACGACAAACGAGTCACTGAAGTTGAGTTTGAGGTTGCGCTCTTGAGTGACCGTCATGCCGCTGCCAATCAGATCAAACTTGTTCGTCGTCAGCCCCGGCAACAGATCCGTGTAAGGCACTGCCACCAATTCAAGCTCTACGCCAAGTGCGCGGCTCATGGTATGGAGCAAGTCAATTTCAAAGCCGACGATGCGCCCCTGCTTATCGAGCATTTCGAAAGGGACGTTATTGGGGGTTGTACCGACCTTAAGCACGCCACGGCGCACAGCGTTGTCCAGCGCGCCCGCGTAAAGCAAGCCTGCGTGCCCCCCCAGGAAAAAGCCCATCAGCAATGCCAAACAATACCTTTTGATCATGAATGCCCCCGTGGCGAGTCCAATTTGGGGGGCGATCCTAACCCAGCCGCGGGCACGGCAATACGCCTCGATCAAAGGTCTTTTGTTTCGAAATAACAAGGAGTTAGCGACAAAAAGGAAGAAGCGAAAAACGCTGTAGGACCAACGTTTGAAACACCCCCGAAGTGAGCCTTCGGGGGTGCCTGAATCAGGCCGGTTGGGCCTGGGACGACTGTGGTTGCAGGGGCAGCAACGGCGCGTGCGGATCGGCCTTGATCGAGGCACGCCAAGCGCCTAGCCACTCGGCGTGGCCTTCGCTCCACACCTGCTCATGCAGGCGAGCCAGGGCCACCGGGTCGCTGAGCAAGGCTAGGCGTTCGCTGTTGTTGAGGCCGGCCGGGCCGACTTTCAACGCGTGGCGAACCCGTTCCATGCGCAGGTACTCGATGGGCTCGGCCTCACGGTGCCGCGAGGTCGCCAAGGCGCAGGCCAGGGCGTTCTGCTGCGGGTCTACCACCGAACGCACAAAGCCGTCGTTGAGGGCGTGCCAACGGTTTTCGTGGGTGTACTTCTCGGTCGAGAGCAAGGCTTGCGGCGGATTGTATTCCTCAGGGATCAGGAACAGGCTCTCGTCGCGGGACTTGAGGCCCAGCTTGACCCGGCTGGAAATCACCGACACCGGGATCGACAGCATCAGCGAACCGACGATCGGCACCAACCACCACAGGAAGCTCGGGTTCAGCCACACCACCAGCAGGGCCCACAGGAAGCCCAGCAGGGTTTGCGGACCATGACGCTTGACCGCTTCGCTCCATGGCGTGGAGTCATCGTCACGTTGCGGCGAGTTCCAGGTTGCGGCCCAGCCGAGGAAGGCGGCGAGGACGAAACGGGTGTGGAAGATCATCCGCACCGGCGCCAGCAGCATGGAGAACAACATCTCCAGCAGCATCGACAGGGTCACCTTGAACTTGCCACCGAACTCTTTGGCGCCCTTGGCCCAGATCAAGATGATGCTGAGCAGTTTAGGCAGGAACAACAGCACGATGGTGGTGGAGAACAGCGCCACCGCCTTGTCCGGGTGCCATTGTGGCCACAGCGGGTACAACTGGCGCGGCGCCATGAAGTATTGCGGTTCCATCAGGGTGTTCACCGCCAGCAAGGCCGTGGACAACACCAGGAAGAAGAACCACAACGGCGCCGACAGGTAGGACATCACGCCGGTGAGGAACACCGCACGGTGCACCGGGTGCATGCCTTTGACCAGGAACAGGCGGAAGTTCATCAGGTTACCGTGGCACCAGCGACGGTCACGCTTGAGTTCGTCCAGCAGGTTCGGCGGCAGTTCTTCGTAGCTGCCCGGCAGGTCGTAGGCAATCCACACGCCCCAGCCGGCACGGCGCATCAGCGCGGCTTCAACGAAGTCGTGGGAGAGGATCGCACCGGCAAACGCGCCTTTACCGGGCAGCGGCGCCAAGGCGCAGTGCTCGATAAACGGCTTCATACGGATAATGGCGTTGTGGCCCCAGTAGTGGGATTCACCCAACTGCCAGAAGTGCAGGCCGGCGGTAAACAGCGGGCCGTAGACGCGGGTGGCGAACTGCTGCATCCGCGCATACAGGGTATCCATGCCCGACGCACGCGGCGCGGTCTGGATAATCCCGGCATCCGGCGTGGCTTCCATCAGGCGCACCAGGCTGGTCAGGCACTCGCCGCTCATCACAGAGTCAGCGTCAAGAACGACCATGTACTTGTAGTCACCGCCCCAACGACGGCAGAAGTCGTCGAGGTTGCCGCTCTTGCGCTTTACGCGACGGCGACGACGGCGATAGAAGATCTTGCCGAAACCACCCGCTTCGCGGCATACGTCGAGCCAGGCTTGCTGTTCGGCGATGCAGATGTCGGCGTCGTTACTGTCGCTGAGCACGAAGAAATCGAAGCGGTCCAGGTCACCGGTTGCGGCCACCGATTCGAATGTCGCACGCAAACCGGCGAATACACGCGGCACGTCTTCGTTACAGATCGGCATCACCAGGGCGGTGCGCGCATCCTTTGGAATCGGCTCGTCACCGGCACTTTTACCGGAGATACGATATTTATCGTGACCGGTCAGCAGCTCCAGGAAGCCCATGAGCGCAGTCCAGAAACCGGCCGACACCCAGCAGAAAAGAATCCCGAACATGATCAGGATGCTGGTTTGCAGCGCGTAAGGCAGTACCTGGGTAGCGGTTTGCAGCAGGGTCTGGTTGCGGATCTCGTCGAAGTCGACCAGCGACCAGCCTTGGTACGGCATGATGCCTTTCATGTACCAGCCGGCCACGATGGTCTGGCCCAGCATCAGCACCAACAGGATGTAACGACGGATCGAGCCCACGGTACGCCAGCGCGCAGCCGGCAGCACCCGCTCGTCTTTCGGTGGCTTGGGCGGGTTGGTGCGCCCGGTCATCCGGCGCCAACCGCGCACCAGGATGTTGGTGCGCCAAGGCTCGGGCACCACTTTGGTCCGACGGATCGGCGGCGTGGCCTTGAGGCACACACGACCGCTGGCATCGAGCGCCAGCATCTCGGCGTCTTGCAGCTCTTCGGCGCTGTTGAGGGTCAAGCGGCGGCCAACCGACGCTTGGGCAGCGTCGGTCGGTGCGTCGAAGGTCTTGGACGACAGACGTTCGTGCAGCTCGCTGAAGGACTTGCAGCCCGCCAGCTCGGCGCGCTGCTCAGCCGTCATGGGTAGATGCGCCAGGTACTCGGACAGAGTCTCTGGCTTGACTTGAGAATTACTCATCGGCAGGCAACTGATAGCTCCAGGTTTCGGTCAGGACTTGCTCGGTCTTGATCGGCTCCGGCGTGGCTGGGGCAGCCTCAGGCTGTTTGGCTTCCTTGTCCTTGGCGTCTTTCTTGGCCTGTTTCTCATGCTGCTTGGCCAAGACTTTATCGGCCTTGAGCACATGGTTGGAAACCGACTCAGCCTCAGGCTGCACGATATCCTGCACCAGTGCCGCACGCATTTCGGTCGGCTTGCTTGCGTCCTTGATCTTCATACGCAGGGTCAGGCGCCAGCCTTTGGTGTGTTCGTTGTAGCGCACGCTGTTTTCAACCAGTTCAGCGTTATCACCCACACTCACCTGGCTACGCACCGGGGCGTCCGGCAGCAGTTTCTTCAGGGACGGGCCCTCGAAGTCCACCAGGTAGGCCACGCTGCCATCCGGCTGACGGATCAGGTTCGATTGCTTCACATCACCCGTGGAGCGCAGGGTCTGCTTGACCCAGGCACTGTCCGGCGAATGGAAGGCCGCGTCGTCCAGTGTCCAGTGCAGGCGGTAGGCCACGTCCAGCGGCTTGCCGACTTCCGGCAGTTCGGCCGGGCTCCAGAACGCCACGATGTTGTCGTTGGTTTCATCGGCGGTCGGGATCTCGACCAGGTCGACAGAGCCTTTGCCCCAGTCACCTTCAGGCTCGATCCAGGCGCTTGGGCGCTTGTCGTAGTTGTCGTCCAGGTCTTCGTAGTGGCTGAAGTTGCGGCCACGTTGCAGCAGGCCGAACCCACGCGGGTTCTCGACGCTGAAGTTGCTGACCGACAGGTGTTTAGGGTTGTTCAGCGGACGCCAGATCCACTCGCCATTGCCGGCGTGAATCGACAGGCCGCTGGAATCGTGGAGCTCGCGGCGGTAGTTGAGGACCTTGGACGGCTGGTTGGCGCCGAACAGGAACATCGAGGTCAACGGCGCAACGCCCAGCTTGCTGACCTTGTCACGCAGGAACATCTGGGATTTGACGTCCACTACGGTGTCGGTGCCAGGACGCAGGATCAGGCGATAAGCGCCAGTGGCGCGTGGCGAATCCAGCAGCGCGAAAATCACCAGGTGCTTGTCACCCGGCTTTGGACGCTCGATCCAGAACTCGGTGAAACGCGGGAATTCTTCGCCAGACGGCAACGCGGTGTCGATCGCCATGCCACGGGCAGACAAGCCGTACACCTGATCCTTGCCCACGACGCGGAAATAGCTGGCGCCGAGCATGGTCATGATTTCGTCTTGCTTGTCGGCCTTGTTGATCGGGAAAAGCACACGGAAACCGGCGTAACCCAGCTGTTCGGTGGCTTTAGGATCAAATTTCACGTCGCCGAAATCGAAACGCGTCGGGTCGTACTTGATTTCATGCACGCTGTCGGCGGTGACTTCGTTGATTTTCACCGGGGTGTCGAAATGCATCCCCTGGTGATAGAAGGACAGCTTGAACGGGGTGTTCTGATCGGCCCACTCGGCTTTTTCATTGCGGAAACGAATCTTCTGGTAGTCAGCGAATTTCATTTCGCGGAATTCGTTCGGCAAATTGCTGCGCGGAGCTTCGTATTTCTGCCCAGCCAGCTCTTTTGCCTTGGCCGACACATCATCCAGACTGAACGCCCACAGTTGACCCGCGCCGAACAGGCAAAACAGGGCAGAGCCCGTCACCAGTGCGTTTCGTAACCGTTTGGCAGACAATTTTGGTGCATTACAGGGACTAACAATCACGAGCAACCCTCGCCGAAAACAGATCAAAAAACCAACGGCCAGCTATCTATATGCCAGGTTGGCGAGCAATGTTCCGACTCCTCTGGGGCGAAATGATTCCCCATGCGGTTGTCGGACAAGGCTCTACCTAAGTCAAAAATGGACCAAACAACGCTGATCCCCGTAGCGCGCGATTATCTAGTAGCCCGCGAGACAACGCATCAGGGACAGTGAAGTATTTGTAGCGAAACCCTGCGTTTTTAGGCATTAACGTCGTTTTTCATACATTCATGTCTGTAAGAGGAAGGTCACAGGGCCATCATTGACCAAGTGCACCTGCATATCCGCGCCAAAACGCCCCGACGCCACCTTGCCATGCAATTGTTGCGCTTGTAACAACAAGTGCTCAAAAAGCGCCGCTCCCAGGGCCGGAGGAGCCGCTGTGGAGAAGCTGGGCCGTAGCCCGCTTTTGGTATCCGCCGCCAGGGTGAACTGCGACACCAGCAGCAAACCGCCGCCGATGTCCTTGAGGGACAGGTTCATCTTGCCCTCCTCGTCACTGAACACCCGATAGTTAAGCAGCTTGTGCAGCAGTTTGTCGGCGCTTTCGGGCGTATCTGAAGGCTCGACGGCCACCAGCACCAGCAAACCCTGGTCAATCGAGCCTATCACCTCCCCTGCGACCTCAACCCGGGCGCCACGCACCCGCTGCAACAAGCCCTTCATGCTTCTTCAGGCGGCAGGTCGAGCAGGCGCCGGGCCATTTCGCCGGTCGCACGCACCAGTGCGTCGGTGATGCCCGGCTCGGACGCCGCGTGCCCTGCTTCGCGAATCACCTGCAACTCGCTGTTGGGCCAGGCCTGATGCAGCTCCCAAGCGTTATCCAGCGTGCAGATCATATCGTAGCGGCCATGGATGATGACGCCAGGCAGATGGGCGATCTTGTGCATGTCGCGAATCAGCTGGTTGGGTTCCAGGAAGGAGTTGTTGGTGAAGTAATGGCATTCGATACGTGCGATGGACAAGGCGCGCTGCGGCTCGGAAAACCGTTCCACATGCTGCGGGCTCGGGCACAGGCCCAACATACGGCCTTCCCAGCCCGACCAGGCTTTGGCCGCATGCATCTGGGCGATCTGGTCGTTGCCGGTCAGGCGCTTGTGGTAAGCGGCAATCATATCGTGGCGCTCTTCCACCGGGATGGGTGCCACATAATCCTGCCAGTAGTCCGGGAACAGGCGGCTCGCGCCCTCCTGGTAGAACCAGCGAATATCCTGCGGGCGGGCGAGGAAGATGCCGCGCACGATCAGGCCATGCACGCGCTCGGGGTGGGTTTGCGCGTAGGCCAGGGCCAGGGTCGACCCCCAGGAGCCGCCGAACAGCACCCATTTGTCGATGCCCAGATGCTCGCGGATGCGCTCAAGGTCGGCGACCAGATCCCAGGTGGTGTTGTTCTCGAGACTGGCCCTTGGCGTAGAGCGGCCGCAGCCACGCTGGTCGAAGGTGACAATATGGTAGAGGTTCGGGTCGAAATAGCAGCGGCTCTGGGCGTCGCAACCGGAGCCGGGGCCTCCATGGATGAACACGACAGGCAAGCCTTCGGGGGAGCCACTTTCATCGACGTACAGGGTGTGGGTGTCATCGACAGCCAGATCGTGCCGGGCGTAGGGTTTGATCTGCGGGTACCAAGTCTGCATTGCGTGCTCCGTAGGGTGTCGGGTTCATCCCTGGGGGGACGTCTATTATTTTGCCGTCTGGCATCATAAACCCGAATTGTGCAATGAGCATGTCCTTGAGCACTTAGACCTGTGTCAGCAGTTCGCGCCTCAGGTAACCAAGCAGATAGTCATACAGCCGATCCACCTCCGGCACCTGGCCGCGTGCCCGCAAACAACCGTGGGCCAGCCCTTTGCCGGGATGGCGGTGTGTCAGTTGATAAAAGTGTTGCTGAACCCCCGTTGTCGCAGGCAAGCCAGCTCCCACATCTCGAGCGCATTCTCATGATAGAGCGCGGTCAAGCGGGCTTGCTCGCGAAAGCTATTGCAGCAGCACCAACAATTACCGGTAGTGCTTCTGCCCCCAAGCCAACAGCCCTTCCAGCAACTGCCTCAACACCACCTGCGTCGGCTCGGCCAAATCATGGCGATAACGGAACGGCTCGAACTCCTCCATATAGGTGCTCTGGCACAACTCCAGCTGCACCGCATGAATATCCTGCGCCGGGTTGCCGTAGTGACGGGTGATATGGCCGCCCTTGAAGCGCCCGTTCAGCACATGGGTATATTGCGGATGCTGAGCGCAGATGGCTTCCAGCTGGCTGGCCAGCTGCGGGTCGCACGCAGCGCCGTTGAAGGTACCCAAATTGAAGTCCGGCAATTTGCCGTCAAACAGGTGCGGGATCAACGAGCGGATCGAGTGCGCATCGAACAGCAACGCATAACCGAACTCGGCCTTGAGGCGTGCCAGTTCTTCTTGCAGTTGGCGGTGGTACGGCCCCCAGATTTTTTGCAGGTAGCTGGCCCGCTCTTCGTCGGAGGGCGTTTGCCCTTCACGGAACAACGGCACGCCATCGAACAGCGTCTCTGGGTACAAGCCGGTAGTAGCACCGGCATACAGCGGCGCGTTGTCGGAGGGCCGGTTGAGGTCGATGACAAACCGCGAGTACTCCGCCGCCAGGGTGCTGGCGCCCAGCTCTTCGGCAAAGTCATACAACAGCGGGATATGCCAATCGGTATCCGGCAGGCTTTGCGCCTCGGGGATCAACCCGGCCTCGACCGCAGGGGTGAGCCGCAGGCCGGCGTGGGGCATGCTGATCAGCAGCGGCACGCGGCCTTGTTTGAATGTCAGAACCTTATCCACAACTGCATCCTCTCAAACAGTGACGTCGACGCCGTGGCGCACGACGCGTTTATCCAGTTCGCCACCCAGCCAGTAGGCCAGGTCGGCGGGGCGATCGATCTGCCAGGCGACAAAATCCGCGACCTTGCCCACTTCCAGGGAACCATGGGTATCGCCCAGGCCCAACGCGGTGGCCGCGTGTTGCGTGGCGCCGGCCAGGGCTTCTTCCGGGGTCATGCGGAACAGGGTGCAGGCCATGTTCAGCATCAGCCGCACCGACAGCGCCGGTGAAGTGCCGGGGTTGAGGTCGCTGGCGATGGCGATCTTCACGCCGTGTTTGCGCAGGGCGTCCATGGGCGGCAACTGGGTTTCACGCAGGAAGTAGAACGCGCCCGGCAATAGCACGGCGACGGTACCGGCCGCAGCCATGGCGATGGCGTCTTCTTCAGTCATGAATTCCAGGTGGTCGGCCGACAACGCGTGGTAGCGCGCCGCCAGGCTTGAGCCATGCAACGACGAGAGTTGCTCGGCGTGCAGCTTCACCGGCAAGCCAAGTTGCTGGGCGACCTTGAATACCCGCTCAACCTGCTCGGGGGAAAATGCCAGGTATTCACAGAAGGCATCGACCGCATCCACCAACCCCTCGGCGGCCAGGGCCGGCAGCATCTGGCTGCAGATGTGCTCGATGTAATCGTCGGCGCGGTCCTTGTACTCCGGCGGCAACGCGTGGGCGGCCAGGCAGGTGGCGCGCACGCTGACCGGCAGCGCTTCACCCAGGCGCCGAGCCACGCGCAGCATCTTGCGTTCGTTGGCCAGGTCCAGGCCGTAGCCGGACTTGATCTCCACCGTGGTCACGCCGTCACGCAGCAAACTGCGCAGGCGCTTTTCAGCGCACAAGAACAGCTCATCTTCGCTCGCCGCACGGGTTGCGCGCACAGTGCTGGCAATGCCGCCGCCCTTGGCCGCGATCTCGGCGTAGCTGACACCTTCGAGGCGCTGCTCGAATTCGCCGCTGCGATTGCCACCGAACACCGTATGGGTGTGGCAATCGATCAGCCCGGGAGTGACCCACGCGCCTTGCAGGTCATGCACCTGGGCGTAATCCGCGGTTGGCGCCTGGCTGCGGGGGCCGACCCACTCGATGAGCGAGCCGGCAGTCACCATGGCGGCATCCTCGATGATCGAGTATTTGCCGTTGGCCATGGTTGCGACGTGGCAGTGTTGCCAAAGCGTTTTCATCAACGCCTCCCTAAGTTATCGATGAGACAAAACCGGGTCGTAATCGACCTTGGCCGTTTGCCCGGCGGCAGGCTTGACCCACAGCCAGTAGGCGATGATCAGCAGCACGATCCACACGGCGCCTACCATTAACGCCGCCTGGGTATCCGGGAAGTAACCGAGTACACCAAACACAAACAGCATGAACACAATGGCCGCCGCCGGCGCATAAGGCCAGAACGGCACCGGGAATTTCAGTTCGGCGATCTGCGCCTTGGTCATCGAGCGGCGCATGGCGACCTGGGTAAACAGGATCATCAGCCATACCCACACGGTGGCGAAGGTGGCAATCGAGGCGATCAGCAAGAACACGCTTTCCGGGATCAGGTAGTTGAGCACCACACCGCCGAGCAAGGCGGCGCCCATGACCACCACGGTCATCCATGGCACGCCTTGTTTGGACAATTGCGCGAAGCCCTTGGGCGCCTGCCCTTGTTGAGCCAGGCCGTACATCATGCGCCCGGCGCCGAAAATGTCGCTGTTGATCGCCGACACCGCCGCCGAGATCACCACGATGTTGAGAATGGTCGCCGCCGAGCCAATCCCCAGGTTGCTGAAGATCTGCACGAACGGGCTGCCCTGGCTGCCGATCTGCGGCCACGGGTAGATGGCCATCAACACGAACAGGGTGAGCACGTAGAACAGCAGGATACGCAGCGGCACCGCGTTGATCGCCTTGGGGATCACCCGCTGTGGGTCCTTGGCTTCACCGGCGGTGATGCCGATGATTTCGATGCCACCAAAGGCAAACATCACCACCGCAAACGAGGCGATCAGCCCACCGATGCCGTTGGGCATGAAGCCGCCGTGGGCCCACAGATTGCTCAAGCCACTGGCCTGGGTTTCGCCTGCCGAGTGAATACCAAACAGCATGATGCCAAAACCGCCGAGGATCATCGCCACAATGGCACCGACCTTGAGCAACGACAGCCAGAACTCCATCTCGCCAAAGACTTTGACGTTGCACAGGTTCAGGCCGCCGATCAGGAATACGATGCCCAGCACCCAGACCCAACGGGCCACTTCGGGAAACCAGAAGCCCATGTAGATGCCGAACGCGGTGACGTCGGCGAGGCAGACGATGATCATTTCAAAGGCGTAGGTCCAGCCAAGGATAAACCCGGCCATGGGCCCCAGGTAGGTGCTGGCGTAGTGGCCGAAGGAGCCAGACACCGGGTTGTGCACGGCCATCTCACCGAGGGCGCGCATCACCATGAATACAGCAGCGCCGCCGATCAGGTAGGCCAGCAGCACGGCAGGACCGGCCATCTGGATGGCGGAGGCAGAGCCATAGAACAGCCCGGTGCCGATCGCGGAACCGAGGGCCATGAAGCGAATATGTCGGGCGTTGAGCCCGCGTTTCAAACCTTTTTCTGGCTGGTGCATTTCTCGTCCCTAATTATTCTTATGAGGAGAAGATCGTTCCCACGCTCGGCGTGGGAACTCCGACCTGGACGCTCCGCGTCCGCTTTTAGAGCGGTGACGCAGAGCGTCACAGGATGCATTCCCACGCGGAGCGTGGGAATGATCAGGCACAGACCGAGTCCCGGTCAGAGGCTTGGCAGCAACTTGGCCGGCACCAGCTCATTCAGGCAGCGGCTGGCGAGCAGTTCGCTGGCGGCGTTGATGTCCGGGGCGAAGAAGCGGTCCTTGTCATAGAACGCCACCTTGTCGCGCAGGATGCCACGGGCTTTTTCCAGCTTGGGCGAGGTCTTCAGGCCGTCGCGCAGGTCCAGGCCCTGGCACGCCGCGAGCCATTCCACCGCGAGGATGCCCCGGGTGTTCTCGGCCATTTCCCACAAACGCTTGCCCGCAGCCGGGGCCATGGACACGTGGTCTTCCTGGTTGGCCGAAGTCGGCAAGCTGTCGACGCTATGGGGATGGGCCAGCGCCTTGTTCTCGCTGGCGAGCGCGGCAGCGGTCACCTGGGCGATCATGAAGCCGGAGTTCACCCCGCCATTGCCCACCAGAAACGGCGGCAGTTGCGACATGTGCTTGTCCATCATCAACGAGATCCGGCGCTCGCTCAGGGAGCCGATTTCGGCAATGGCCAGCGCCATGTTATCGGCGACCATGGCCACGGGTTCGGCGTGGAAGTTGCCACCGGAAATCACATCGCCTTCGGCGGCAAAGACCAACGGGTTATCCGACACTGCGTTGGCTTCTACCACCAGCACCTCGGCGGCCTGGCGCAATTGAGTCAGGCATGCACCCATGACCTGCGGCTGGCAACGCAGGGAATACGGGTCTTGCACCTTGTCGCAGTTCTGGTGCGATTGGGACACCTGGCTGCTCTCACCGAGCAGGTCACGATAGGCCGCTGCCGAGTCGATCTGGCCACGCTGGCCACGCGCCGCATGAATACGCGCATCGAACGGCGAACGCGAACCCAGTACCGCTTCCACAGTGAGGCCGCCGCAAGCGAGGGCAGCGGCGAACAGGTCTTCGCCTTCGAACAGGCCACGCAGGGCATAGGCCGTGGACACCTGGGTGCCGTTGAGCAGCGCCAGGCCTTCTTTGGCGGCCAGGGTCAGCGGCGTGAGGCCGGCGATTTTCAGTGCCTCGGTGGCTTCCAGCCATTCGCCCTTGTAACGCGCCTTGCCTTCGCCAAGCAGTACCAGGGACATGTGCGCCAGCGGCGCCAGGTCACCGGAAGCACCCACTGACCCCTTGAGCGGAATGTGCGGGTACACCTCGGCGTTGATCAGCGCGATCAGCGCGTCGATCACCTGGCGACGAATCCCGGAGAAGCCACGGCTCAGGCTGTTGACCTTGAGCACCATGACCAGTCGCACCAGTGCATCGCTGATCGGCTCACCGACGCCGGCGGCGTGGGACAGGACCAGGGAACGCTGGAGGTTTTCCAGGTCTTCGCTGGCGATGCGGGTCGAGGCCAACAGGCCAAAACCGGTGTTGATGCCATAGGCGGTGCGGTTCTCGGCGAGAATCTGCTCCACGCAGGCAACGCTGGCTTCGATCTGGGCCGAGGCGCTGTCATCCAGGCTGAGGGTTACTGGCTGCTGGTAGATGGCACGCAGTTGGGCGAGGCTCAGTTGGCCTGGAATCAGGTTTAGCGCAGTCACATTCATACTCCTTGTGAATTGTTCTTAGGTGTTCAGTGCAAATTCGGTAAAGCAGTGTCTTTAAGCAATTGGGCAGCGGCGGCAATATCCGGCGCCAGCCAGCGGTCCTGTTCATAAGCAGGGACCACTTCGCGCAGCAAACGCCAGGCGCGGTCGGTACCGGCGCCGAAGCGCTGGTCCTTGAGAAACTCGAAAGCCTGGGCCGCCAGCAGGTACTCGATAGCAAGAATCTGGGTGACGTTGGCCAGCACCTGGTGCAACTTGAGCGCGGCGTTGGTGCCCATGCTCAAGTGGTCTTCCTGCAGGCCCGAGGTGACGAAATTGTCGAGCACCGCCGGTTGCGCCAACTGGCGGTTCTGCCCGCACAAGGACGCGGCGACGTACTGCACGATCATCATTCCGGAGTTGACGCCCGGGTTGCTCACCAGGAAGGCTGGCAGGCCGCTGACATGCGGGTTGACCAGGCGATCCAGGCGACGCTCGGCCACCGAACCGATCTCGGCCATGGCGATGGCGAGCATGTCGGCCGCCAACGCGACGGACTGCCCGTGAGGGTTGGCCTGGGACACCACGCGGTAATTATCCGGCGTGCCCAGCACCAGCGGGTTGTCGGTGGCGCTGTTGAGTTCGGTCTCGATCTGGCGCGTGGCGTGTTCTACCTGGTCGCGGGCCGCGCCGTGAATCTGCGGAATCGAGCGAATGCTCAAGGCGTCCTGGGTGCGAATACCTTTGCTGCTGGCAATCACCTCACTGCCGTCGAGCAGGGCACGCAGGTTGATACCTACGTGCTGCATGCCCGGGTGCGGCTTGAGGGCGATGATGGCTTCGTCAAAGGCGTCAATCTGGCCGCGCTGGGCTTCGAAGCTCATGGCACCGATCACGTCGGCCCACTGCAGCAAGTGATGCGCGTCGGCCAGGGCCAGGCAGCTCAGGCCGGTCATGCACGGCGTGCCATTGACCAGGCACAGGCCGTCTTTGGCGCCGAGCACCACCGGCTGCAAGCCTTCAGCCTGCAACGCGTGTTGCGCCGTGACGATCTGGCCGCGATAACTCACATTACCAACGCCCAGCAGGGCCACGCCGATATGGGCCATGTGGGTCAGATACCCCACCGAGCCTTGGGACGGTACTTGCGGGGTGATGCCGTGGTTGAGCAGCGCCAGCAGCGCGTGCACCACCTGCGGATGCAGGCCGGATTTGCCGTGGCTGTAGTTGATGATCGCCGCGCAGATGATCGCACGGGTTTGCTCATCGCTGAGCACCGGGCCGACGCCGCAGGCGTGGCTCAACAGCGTATTGCGCGACAGTTGGCTCAGTTGCTCGGTCTTGAGCGAGACGTTGCACAACGCGCCCAGGCCGGTGTTGACACCATAGGCACGCTCGCCGCTGGCGACGATGCGCTGCACGATGGCCTGGGCATTGTCGATACGCGCCCAGGCGTGGCCCGACAGTTCGAGCATGGCGCCGTGGCGGGCGACGGCGGTGACGTCCTGCCAGCGCATGGGGGTGTCGGCGATGATGATTTTGGTTGCCTGGGACATCTTCATACCTTCTTCAATTCTTAGGCAGCATTGATCGTTCCCACGCTCTGCGTGGGTACGCCGCCTGGGACGCTCTGCGTCCCCCCAAGTGACGCGGAGCGTCACGAAATGCGTTCCCACGCGGAGCGTGAGAACGTTCAAGCCCGGATCAGACCACCGCCGCCCGCCGCTGAACAAAGCGGTCCACATACTCATCCGCCGGCGAGTGCAGAATCTCTCGCGGCGTGCCGACCTGGATCAGCTTGCCGTCCTTGAGGATCGCAATGCGGTTGCCGATGCGCACGGCCTCGTCGAGATCGTGGGTGATGAACACGATGGTCTTGTGCAGGGTCTTTTGCAGTTCGAGCAATTGGTCCTGCATCTCGGCGCGGATCAACGGGTCGAGGGCGCTGAAGGCTTCGTCCATCAGGATGATGTCGGTGTCGGCCGCCAAGGCGCGGGCCAGGCCCACGCGCTGGCGCATGCCACCGGACAGCTGGTGGGGGTATTTGTTTTCGTAGCCTTTGAGGCCCACGGTTTCGATCCAGTGCAACGCACGTTCGGCGCAGACTTGCTTGGTTTCGCCACGCACTTTCAGGCCGTAGGCAACGTTGTCGAGCACGCTCTTGTGCGGCAGCAGGCCGAAGCTCTGGAACACCATGCTGATCTTGTGCCGACGGAATTGGCGCAGGGCTTCCATGTCCAGTTGCAGGATGTCTTCGCCATCCACCAGGATCGCGCCGCTGGTGGGGTCGATCAGGCGGTTGAAGTGGCGCACCAGGGTGGATTTGCCCGAACCCGACAAGCCCATGATCACAAAGATCTCACCGGTGCCGATGCTCAGGGACAGGTCATTGACGCCGACCACGCAACCGGTCTCGGCCAGTACCTGGTCCTTGGTCTTGCCCTGGCCGACCATGGCCAGCGCATCCTTGGCGCGTGCGCCGAAAATTTTGAAGACGTTTTTGACTTCGATTTTGCTGACAGTCGTCATTTGCTCGCCTCATGCCGTGGGCGGCCATAAGCCTGGGTAATGCGGTCGATGACCACTGCGAGAATCACGATCGCCAGCCCGGCTTCAAGGCCGCGGCCGACGTTGAGGGTCTGGATGCCGACGAGCACGTCTTCACCCAAGCCACGGGCACCGATCATCGAGGCGATCACCACCATCGACAGCGCCATCATGGTGGTCTGGTTAATCCCGGCCATGATGCTCGGCAACGCCAGCGGCAATTGCACGCCGAACAGTTGCTGCCAGCGGTTGGCGCCGAAGGCGTTGATGGCTTCCATGACTTCGCCATCGACCTGGCGAATACCCAGGTCTGTCAGGCGAATCAGCGGCGGCGCGGCGTAGATCACCGTAGCGAAAATCGCCGGGACCTTGCCCAGGCCGAACAGCATCAGCACCGGGATCAGGTACACGAAGCTGGGCATGGTTTGCATGATGTCCAGCAGCGGCATCAGCACCGAACGCAGGCGATTACTGCGCGCCGACAAGATACCCAGGGGGATGCCGATCAACACCGAAATCACCGTGGCCACCATCATCAATGCCAGGGTTTGCATCAGCTTGTCCCACAGGCCAACGGCGCCCACCAGGAACAGCAAACCGACGATCACCGCCGTGGTCACCACCTTGCGTGTGGCGTGCCAGGCGATGCCCCCGACGATGGCCAGCATCAGCCACCAGGGCGCTGCGCGCAGCAGGCCTTCCAGGTTGACGATGGCCCACAGCAGCGTATCGGAGATGTGCCGGAACACATCGCCGTAGTTGGTGACCAGTGCGTCCACCCAACCGTTGACCCAGTCGGCGATGGAAAAGGTAAAGCTCTCAGGAAACATATCGTGCTCTCGATCCAGTGGGTTGTGGCCAGCCGCCCGGCCACCCTTGAGGGTAGCCGTGCACACTTGACCTACAAGGCCGCGTCGATTTTCTTGGCTGCGTCTTCGCTCACCCAGGCGTGCCAGACTTCAGGATGTTCCTTGAGGAATATTTTCGCCAGTTTCGGCGACTCGATCCGCTCCTTGGCCATGCGGCCCAGGTTCTGGTTCAGCAGGTCGATGGGCAGGTTGACCTTTTCCAGCACGGCCACCAGCTCCGGGGCTTGTTCGTGGAAAGTCTTGGAGAGGCCGACCTTGATGCTCACGGTTTTGTCCACGCCGGGCTTCTCTTCCAACTTGACCAGGTCGACCTGGCCCATCAGCGGTGTGGGTGACCAGTAGTAGAACAGGATCGGCTCGCCGCGCTTGTAGCTCGACAGCACCGCCGCATCCAGCGCCGGGCCGGTGCCCGGGCGGAAGTTGGTGTAGGTGCTTTCCAGGCCGTAGCTCTTGAGCATTTCGCTGTTGTCCAGCTCGCAGGTCCAGCCGGCCGGGCAGTTGTAGAAGCGGCCTTTGGACGGCTCTTCCTGGTCCTTGAACACCGAGGCGTATTTGGCCAGGTCGGCGATGCTTTTCAGGTCCGGGGCCTTGGCTTCCAGCTTGCGCTTGGCGTCGCCTTCGATCACATAGCGCGGCACGTACCAACCTTCGACCGCGCCGACCACCGGAGCCCCGACGCCCACGACTTTGCCGGCCTTCTCAGCTTTGTTCCAGACCTCGCTGCGGCCTACCCACTCCTCGGCGAACACTTGGATGTCGTTGCTGCCCAGGGCGTTTTCCATGGTGATGGAATTGCCCGGCAAGCTGTCGGTTTTGCAGTCGTAGCCTTTTTCGAGCACGGTTTGCAGGATGTCGGTGAGCAACATGCCGCTTTCCCAATTCAGGCCGGCGAATTTCACCGGTTTACCCGACTCGCACCAACCGGCCGCCTGGGCGCCGGCACTTGCCAGCAAGCCAGCCGCGAACAAAGTAGCCAGCAAGGTCTTATTCATAGTCATTGTTGTGACGCTCCCAATCTTGAAATGGATTACGGCAGTCAGTAGGCGTCCTGCCCTGTCCACGTCCCATCAGGCTTGTGCAGCCAGCTCGTTTGTTATGGGTGAAGCGCCCTGCTCTTTTGGCAGGATCAGGTGATCGGGTACCGTGCCGTGCCATTTTTTCGCACACACGTAATACAGGGCCGCCGGCAGTACCAGGCCGATGATCCAGGAGATATCCACATCACCCAGCGCGGCCACCAGGGGGCCGGTGTAGAACTTGGTGGAGATGAACGGCAACTGCACCAGTACGCCGAACACATAGACGCTGATGCCCAGCAGGTTCCAGCGGCCGTAGCGACCGTTCGGGTCGGCCAGCGCCGGCACGTCATAACGCTCGCGGGTGATGCAGTAGTAATCCACCAGGTTGATCGCGCTCCAGGGCGTAAAGAACGCCAACAGGAACAGGATGAACGACTTGAATGCACCGAGGAACGAATGCTGGCCGAGCAACGCGATCAGCGTGGCCGTGCCGACGATCATCAACACGAACACCAGACGCTGCAGACGCGTGACCTCCAGACGCCCACGAAAGCCGCTGATGATAGTGGCGATGCACATGAAGCTGCCGTAGGAATTGAGCGTCGAGATGGTGACCTTGCCGAACGCGATGCTGAAATACAGCAACGCAGCGGTGGCCCCCGTGCCGCTCAAGCCAACGATGTACGCCACCTCGTGACCGGCAAACTGCCCGTTGGACATGGCCGCGGCAAACACGCCGAGGACCATCGCCACTTGGGCCCCGATGACCGAACCTGCGCCAGCAGCGAGAAAGGTTTTAACCGATGACGTGTGGCTCGGCAGGTAACGCGAGTAATCCGCCACGTAAGGGCCGAACGCAATCTGCCAGGAGGCCGCCAGCGACACGGCCAGCAGAAAACTGCTCCAGCTGAAGTGGCGGATCTGCAGGAGCGCGCCAACGTCGGTCTGGCTCATCAGGCGGCTGAACAGGTACACAAAGGCAACCACGCCAATCAGGCTGGCAACCCGGCCGATGAAGTGGATCACTCGGTAACCCAGCACCGTGACCAGCACGATGACACTGGCGAAGATCAGGATGCCGACGCTGTCGCTGACCCCGAACAACTGGCCCAGCGCCTGGCCCGACAGCACGGTACCGGTGGCGGTGAAACCCAGGTACATCAAGCACACCAGCACAATCGGAATGGCCGCCCCATACACGCCGAACTGCACCCGGCTGGAAATCATCTGCGGCAGGCCAAGCTTGGGCCCTTGCGCCGCATGCAGCGCCATGACGCCACCGCCGATCAGTTGACCGATGAGCAAGCCGATCAACGACCAGAACACATCACCGCCCAGCACCACGGCCAACGCCCCGGTGACAATCGCAGTGATCTGCAGGTTGGCACCCATCCACAGGGTGAATTGACTGAATAGACGACCATGTCTTTCCGCTTCCGGGATGTAGTCGATCGAACGTTTCTCGATCAACGGGGTGGTGTCGTTTGCAGCCATGTTGTTCAACCTCTGATGGATTGTTTTGTATGCATCTTGCTCTTCTGTGGGAGCTGGCTTGCTGTGGCGAGGGAGCTTGCTCCCGTTCGACAGCGAAGCTGGAGCCGGCTTTTTGGGGCTGCTTCGCACCCCAGCGCAAGCAAGCTTGCTCGCCACACAAGCCCACCCCACATTGAGTTACTTGATCATCGGCAGGTTCAGGCCTTGTTCCTTGGCGCAGTCGACAGCGATCTGGTAACCCGCATCCGCATGACGCATCACCCCGGTCGCCGGGTCGTTGTGCAGCACGCGGGCAATCCGCTCGGCCGCTTCGTCAGTACCGTCGCACACAATCACCATCCCCGAGTGCTGGGAGAAGCCCATGCCCACGCCGCCACCATGGTGCAGCGAGACCCAGGTGGCGCCGCTCGCGGTGTTGAGCAAGGCGTTGAGCAGTGGCCAGTCGGACACAGCGTCGGAGCCGTCCTGCATGGCTTCGGTTTCGCGGTTCGGGCTGGCGACCGAGCCGGAGTCCAGGTGATCACGGCCGATCACGACCGGCGCGGACAGCTCGCCGCTGCGCACCATTTCGTTGAACGCCAGGCCCAACTTGGCACGCTGGCCCAGGCCGACCCAGCAGATACGTGCCGGCAGGCCCTGGAAGCTGATGCGCTCGCGGGCCATGTCCAGCCAGTTGTGCAGGTGGGCATCGTCCGGGATCAGTTCTTTGACTTTGGCGTCGGTCTTGTAGATGTCTTGCGGGTCGCCGGACAGCGCCGCCCAACGGAACGGGCCGATGCCACGGCAGAACAGTGGGCGGATGTAAGCCGGTACGAAACCTGGGAAGTCGAACGCGTTTTCCACGCCCTCTTCCTGGGCCATCTGGCGGATGTTGTTGCCGTAGTCGAAGGTCGGGATGCCTTGCTTCTGGAATTCGAGCATGGCTTTGACGTGGACGGCCATCGACTGCTTGGCGGCCTTGATCACGGCGGCCGGCTCGGTCTTGGCGCGAGCGCGGTATTCGTCCCAGGTCCAGCCGGCCGGCAGGTAGCCGTTGAGTGGGTCGTGGGCACTGGTCTGGTCGGTGACCATGTCCGGGCGCACGCCGCGCTTGACCAGTTCCGGCAGGATCTCGGCGGCGTTGCCCAGCAGGGCGATGGAGATGGCCTTGCCTTCCTTGGTGTACTTGGCGATACGCGCCAGGGCGTCGTCGAGGTCGGTGGCCTGCTCGTCGACGTAGCGGCTGTTCAGGCGGAAGTCGATGCTGACTTGCTGGCACTCGATGTTCAGCGAGCAGGCGCCGGCCAGGGTCGCGGCCAGTGGCTGCGCGCCGCCCATGCCGCCGAGGCCGGCGGTGAGCACCCAACGGCCGGTCAGGTCGCTGTTGTAATGCTGGCGGCCGGCTTCCACGAAGGTTTCGTAGGTGCCTTGAACGATGCCCTGGCTGCCGATGTAGATCCAGCTGCCGGCGGTCATCTGGCCGTACATGGCCAGGCCCTTGGCATCCAGTTCGTTGAAATGCTCCCAACTGGCCCAGTGCGGTACCAGGTTGGAGTTGGCAATCAGCACGCGCGGGGCGTCGCTGTGGGTCTTGAACACGCCGACCGGCTTACCGGATTGCACCAGCAGGGTTTCGTCGTCGTTCAGATTGGTGAGGCTCTCGACGATCTGGTCGTAGCACTCCCAGTTGCGCGCCGCACGGCCGATACCGCCGTACACCACCAGTTCTTTGGGGTTCTCGGCCACTTGCGGGTCGAGGTTGTTCATCAGCATGCGCAGCGGCGCTTCGGTCAGCCAGCTTTTGGCGGTGAGCTTGTTACCGCGGGCGGCGCGGATTTCGACGTCACGGTATTTTGTAGGCTTGGTCACAGCTAGGACTCCTCGGCGATCGATGCGCGAACATGGATGGTGCGAAGTCTTACGCACACATCTTTACTTGTATGTACAAGCATATGCAATCGAGCGGCCAACTTTAGCCAGGAGTGGTTGGGATTTTTTTCACGGGGCGTGCGAGCCTTGTAAATCAAGGCTTCAAAGCTTGATGAAATTTCTTACGGAGGTTTGTTGCAGCGCGGGGAATTTGTCACGGCAGCGAAGCTTTGCGTCACGCTGGGGCATTCGGTAACAAATTGGTGCGCGGAGTGGAAACAGATTTTGTGAACAATGCAAAAACAAAGGTGGGAGCTGGCTTGCCTGCGATAGCGGTGTGTCAGTCAGCGCATCAGCTACTGATATACCGCTATCGCAGGCAAGCCAGCTCCCACAGTTTTTAATCGCGTGCGGTCAGTTCGACTACGCAGCTGCGGCCGCTGACCGAGATATCCAGCAGGCCCGTATTACCGTCCACTTGCAGGCAATCATGGTGGCCGAGCTTCTCGCCCAGCACCTTCACTTCATCCGCCACGCTGAACACCAACAGCGTCTGCGCCGTGCTGAAAAACCGCTGCACGCCATCCATCCACTGCAAGCGTGCATGGTAACGCTCGGGCGAATAGATCAGATTGAAGTCGCGGATCGACCCGGTGATCAAACGGCATGACACCTGGCTTTCGCCCTTGAACGCGAACGGCTGCAACGGTAACAACCCGCGCTGCTCCTCACCGTCTACGGTCAGCACCATGCCGGCGCCTTTGATCACCGTAATCACGCGCTGGTAACCGGCGAAGGTGGAGAACCCACCCGACTCGGCGATATCGGCAATCGACAAACGCCAGCCAAATCCATCCAGGCCGGTGCCGGCGTCGCGACTGATTTCTTCGGTACTGCCGCCGCCGTTCTTCCACGGCATGCGCACGTAGTCGGCGGCGCGCCAGACGTTGATCTCACTCATTTACTGAAGCGTCCTTCGAGGCTGTGACGGGAACCGGGGTGGATCAACCGCGCCGCAGTCACCGGCTGGCGACCCGACCAGGTGCGTCGGCGAATCAACAGGCACGGCTCGCTCGGCTCGATCTGCAACAACTTGCACTCGGCGGCATCGGCGAGAATCGCCTCAACCACATGCTCACCCTCAGTCAACGGCGCGACCTGGTTCAAATAGGCATACGGGGTTTGCTGGGTGAAGTCCTGCTGCAGGTATTCCGGCGCGACCAGAGCGTTGACGAAACGGTCTTCGATTTGCACAGGAATGTCGTTCTCGTAATGCACGATCAACGAGTGGAACACCCGCCCGCCTTCGCGCATTTCCAAGGCGACGGCGCGCTCGGAACCAGCAGCTTCTTCGCCCAGGGTGATGACCTGGCAAGTGTGCCGATGCCCGCGGGAGGCGATTTCATCGGCGATGTTGTGCACTTCAAACAGGGCCGACTGGCTTTTCGGCTCGGCAACAAACGTACCCACACCCTGCATACGCACCAACAAGCCTTCGGCGGTCAGCTCGCGCAGGGCACGGTTGATGGTCATGCGGCTGAAGCCCAACTCGCTGACCAGCTCGCTTTCCGACGGCACGCGGTAATGGGGCGGCCAGTTGCCGTTGAGGATCTGCTGGCTGATCATCTGTTTGACGCGGGCATACAAGGGCGCCGGACTTTCGTCCATGTGGGCAGCCAGCGAAGAGTTGGCGGGCGGAGTCGGCACAGGGAATCCTTGCAGGGGAAAAAGATGCATAGATTGCCGGAGTTTACCGAGCAGGCAAACGTCTGTATATGTATATACAAATAAACACACGACCGGGGTGCCTTGATCATGTCCGCTTTCTTTGCCGAACGCGCACTGCTGCCTAATGGATGGGCCAATGATGTACGTCTTGAAGTCGGCGCCGATGGCCTGCTGACAAAGGTTGAGCCCAATGCCAGTGCAGAAGGCGCGGAACGGCTCAGGGGCCCGGTGTTGGCGGGCATGCCGAACCTGCACTCCCATGCCTTCCAACGCGCCATGGCGGGCTTGGCCGAAGTGGCCGGCAACCCCAACGACAGTTTCTGGACCTGGCGCGACTTGATGTACCGCATGGTCGGCAAGATCAACCCCGAGCAGTTACAGGTCATCGCCCGTCAGCTGTATATCGAAATGCTCAAGGCCGGCTACACCTCGGTAGCCGAGTTTCATTACGTGCACCACGATCTCAGCGGCCAGCCCTATGCCGACCGTACGGAGCTGTCCCGCCAGATCAGCCAGGCGGCCGCCAGCAGCGGGATCGGCCTGACCTTGCTGCCGGTGCTCTACACCCACGCGGGTTTTGGTGGCCAAGCGCCGAATGAAGGCCAGCGACGGTTTATCAACAGCACGGAACACTACCTGGACCTGCAAGCACGCCTGCAGCCCATTCTGGCGGCACAACCGGCGCAGCTACTGGGCCTGTGCTTCCACTCCCTGCGCGCCGTAACCCCCGAACAAATCCATACCGTGCTGGGCGCCAGTGACAAAAACTGCCCCGTGCATATCCACATCGCCGAACAGCAAAAAGAAGTCGACGACTGCCTGGCCTGGAGCGGTAAGCGCCCGTTGCAGTGGCTGTATGACAATGTCGAGGTGGATGATCGCTGGTGCCTGGTGCATGCCACCCATGCCGATGCCGACGAAGTCACGCGCATGGCCAACAGCCGAGCGATTGCCGGTTTGTGCCTGACCACCGAAGCCAACCTGGGCGATGGGATTTTTCCGGCGGTGGACTTCCTCGCTCAGGGCGGCCGCATGGGCATCGGTTCCGACAGCCATCTGTCACTGAGCGTGGTGGAAGAACTGCGTTGGCTGGAATACGGCCAGCGCCTGCGCGATCAACGGCGCAACCGCCTGTATCGCAGCGATCAGCCGATGGTGGGTCGCACGCTGTTCGATGCTGCGCTGGACGGTGGCGCACAAGCGCTGGGCCAGCCGATTGGTCGACTGCAAGTGGGCAAGCGTGCGGACTGGATAGTGCTGGACGGTAGCGACCCGTACTTGGCGACGGCCAGTGAGGATGGAATTCTCAACCGCTGGCTATTTGCCGGTGGTGATCGGCAAGTGCGCGATGTACTGGTCAATGGCAAATGGGTGGTGCGAGATGGGCATCATGCTGGCGAAGAAGACAGCAGTCGGGCATTCACCCAGGTCCTGAAGGACTTGCTGAACTGACGACCAACCCATAACAACTGTGGGAGCTGGCTTGCCTGCGATACAGACACCTCGGCGCTTCAGTTACACCGGGTTGATGCTATCGCAGGCAAGCCAGCTCCCACATTTGATTGAGGGGCCGCAAATTACTGAGACGTCTTCGCCATCTGCTTATCCGACGTGCGCCAGATCAACCGCGTGGTGTCATAGCCTTGCTGTCGCGCCCTGCTCAGCAGGTCTTCGCGGGTATCGGCACTCACCGTCGGCGTGCGCGACAGGATCCACATATAGCGACGGCTCGGGCTGCCGACGATGGCGGTCTTGTAGTCATCGCTGACATACAGCACCCAGTAGTCGCCCTTGGCAACGCCCGGCAACAGCGATGTAAACCAGTTATTGAATTCCACCCACAGTTTGTCGGTCTTGCCTGGCACCTGCGGCGTTGCCGTGCCTTTGGCCTCTTGCCACTCCCACTCAGGCGTCAGGCAGCGGTTGAAAACCGACATGTCACCATCAGGCAGCAAGGTGTAGCGGGCTTCGGATTGCGCACAGTTGCGCTGGAAGTACATCGGCAACCGGGCCAACTCATACCAGGTGCCCTGGTAACGCTTGAGGTTGACGTTGCTCGTAGTCTTGGGTTGCAGATCATCGCCAGAATGGCTGGCGCAGCCCGCCAAAAACAGGCTGGCGCAAAGGAACAAAACAAAACGCATCATTCTTCTTCTCCCGCAGGCTCGCGCCCCGGTTTACTTCAGGCCTTGCCCGGAAAACATCAGAACTTTGTCACCGGCGTACTGCACGCTGATAAAGCTGTTTTTATCGCCCCAGGTGCAGCTGGACATGCCCAGTGCGCCGGAACAATCGGTTGGCTTGCCCAGCAACGACTCCACCTCGGCCTTGGCCATGCCGGCCGAGAGCTTTTGGTAGTTTTCTTGGGTGACCTTGCTGCAAGCGGCTAAGAGCACGCAAAAAGCCAGCAGGGCGAGACGGCGTATAGACATGGAAAAGCTCCTGGAGAGACAAAGCAGCTGGGGTATCTGCCAGAAGCTTAGAAGGGAAAAGGGGTGTCTGGTTCCCGACGAGCGAAAACAAAAAAGCCCCGAAAACGCTGAAACGTTTCGGGGCTTCTTTAACGGTGATCCATCTCACAATACAGCGGCTCACCGCTCGTTACGGCTTACTTCTTGTGATAGGCCGTCACGCGCTCAACTTCTTCCTTCGAACCCAGGAATACCGCCACACGCTGGTGCAGGCCTTCGGGCTGAATGTCGAGGATGCGCTGGTGGCCGTCGGTGGACGCACCGCCTGCCTGTTCAACCAAAAACGACATCGGGTTGGCTTCGTACATCAGGCGCAGCTTGCCTGGCTTGGACGGCTCGCGGCTGTCGCGTGGGTACATGAACAGCCCACCACGGGTCAGGATGCGGTGTACGTCGGCAACCATCGCGGCCACCCAGCGCATGTTGAAGTTCTTCTTCAGCGGGCCTTCTTCGCCTTCCATCAGCTCGTTGACGTAGCGCTTCACCGGTTCTTCCCAGTGGCGCTGGTTGGACATGTTGATGGCAAATTCCTGGGTAGAAGCAGGAATCGAAATGTCTTCGTGGGTCAGCACGAAGCTGCCCATTTCACGGTCCAGGGTGAAGCCCTTGACGCCGTCGCCCAGGGTCAGCACCAGCATGGTCTGTGGGCCGTAGATCGCATAGCCGGCAGCAACCTGCTCGGTGCCTGGCTGCAGGAAGGCCTTTTCGTTCAGGGCTTCGTTCTGGCTCAGGTATTCGTTGGGGCAACGCAGTACCGAGAAGATGGTGCCGACCGGTGCGTTGATATCGATGTTGGACGAACCGTCCAGTGGGTCGAATACCAGCAGGTATGCGCCTTTCGGGTATTTGCCTGGGATCTGGTAGGCATTGTCCATTTCTTCGGACGCCATGCCGGCCAGGTGGCCGCCCCATTCGTTGGCTTCGAGCAGGATTTCGTTGGACAGAACGTCCAGTTTCTTCTGCACTTCGCCCTGCACGTTTTCAGTGCCCATGCTGCCCAGGACACCGCCCAGTGCGCCTTTGGAAACGGCGTGGCTGATTTCCTTGCAAGCACGCGCCACCACTTCGATAAGGAAGCGCAGATCGGCAGGCGTGTTGTTGCTGCGGGTCTGCTCGATCAAATAGCGACTCAAGGTAACGCGGGACATGGACGGCTCCGGAGAATGGGGGGCTAAAAACCCGCGCAGTTTAGCGCGAGTCGGGGCTGATTTCCTCTAATCAGAGGATTTAACGCCAATAGAGTTCACGACCCAACGCAATAGCCCTCTGTAGGAGCGAGCTTGCTCGCGAAAAACTCACACGCGCCGCGTTCATTCAGCAAGCACGCGTTATCGTTGGAGCTCTTCGCGAGCAAGCTCGCTCCTACAGGGGTATCAGTTAGTCGAGGGCTTTCCAGATCTCGGTGGCGTATTCGCGGATGGTGCGGTCCGAGCTGAACCAGCCCATGCGCGCCGTGTTGAGCACCGCCGAGCGCCACCAGGCCTTGGAGTCGTGCCAATGCGCCTCGACCCGCGCCTGGGCGTCCCAGTAGGCGTCAAAGTCGGCACACACCAGGAAGCGGTCGTAGTCGATCAGCCCATCGATCAGGCCCACATAGCGGCCCGGGTCATCCGGCGAAAATACCCCACCACGGATCGCTTGCAGCACGTCGTTCAAGCGATGGGACGCGGCGATGTCCGGCCCGGCGCTGAACTCGCCGGCGTGCTTGCGGGCTTCTACCTGCTGGGCGCTGAGGCCAAAGATAAACATGTGCTCGGCGCCGACCCGCTCGTGCATCTCCACGTTGGCGCCGTCCATGGTGCCAATGGTCAGCGCGCCGTTGAGGCCGAACTTCATGTTGCTGGTACCCGACGCTTCGAAGCCGGCCGTGGAAATCTGCTCCGACAAATCCGCTGCCGGAATGATGCTTTCCGCCAGGCTGACGTTGTAGTTGGGCAGGAACACCACCTTGAGCAGGCCGCGTACGGTCGGGTCGTTGTTGACGGTGCGGGCGATGTCGTTGGTCAGCTTGATGATCAGCTTGGCCTGGTGATAACTGGCCGCTGCCTTACCCGCGAAGATTTTCACCCGCGGCACCCAATCGATGCCCGGCTCGGCACGGATCGCCTGGTACAGCGCCACGGTGTGCAGCAGGTTGAGCAGTTGGCGCTTGTATTCGTGGATGCGCTTGACCTGCACGTCGAACATCGCCGCCGGGTTGATCGCAATGCCCAGGCGCTCATGGATGATCTGCGCCAGTGCGCGCTTGCTGTGCAGGCGCTGTTCAGCGAACGCTTTGCGGAAGGCCGGTTTCTCGGCAAAGGGTTCCAACTCGATCAGGCGCTGTTCGGGCTGATCGAGAATATCCGGGCCCAGCGCTTCCACCAACATATCGGTCAGTTTTGGGTTGGCCTGGTACAGCCAGCGAC
The DNA here is from genome assembly GCF_001320835.1 of Pseudomonas sp. NBRC 111138. Classification (NCBI taxonomy): domain Bacteria; kingdom Pseudomonadati; phylum Pseudomonadota; class Gammaproteobacteria; order Pseudomonadales; family Pseudomonadaceae; genus Pseudomonas; species Pseudomonas sp. NBRC 111138. The sequence continues at coordinate 95,434 of NZ_BCBO01000074.1, forward strand.
GGAAGGTAATGCCGTTGGTTTTGTTATTGATGCGTTCGGGGTAGAGCTTGTGCAGTTCGGAGAACACCGTGCTGCGCATCAGTTGGGTATGCAAACCGGACACGCCGTTGACGCTATGGGAGCCCAGGAACGCCAGGTTGCCCATGCGCACGCGGCGGCCGTTGTCTTCTTCGATCAGCGACACAGCGCGCAAGACGTCGAAATCGTGGATACCTTTGGCACGCAGCGAGTCGATATGCTGGGCGTTGATCAGGTAGATGATCTGCATGTGCCGGGGCAGCATGCGTTCCATCAAACCGACAGGCCAGGTTTCCAGGGCCTCGGGCAGCAAGGTGTGGTTGGTGTACGAGAGGGTCTCGACGGTGACATCCCACGCGGCTTCCCAGGGTACATCGTGCAGGTCGACCAGTTGGCGCATCAACTCGGCCACGGCGATGGACGGGTGGGTGTCGTTGAGCTGGATGGCGGCATGCTCGCCCAGGCTGAGCACCGAACCGTGCATGTTCTTGTGGCGGCGCAGCAAATCCTGCAGGGACGCGGAGACGAAGAAATATTCCTGGCGCAGGCGCAGCTCCTGCCCTGCTTCGGTGCTGTCGGCCGGGTAAAGCACTCGGGAGATGCTTTCGGCACGGGCCACCTCGGCGACGGCGCCCAAGTGGTCACCGGCGTTGAAGCGCTCCAGATGCAGGTCTTCTACAGCCCGCGCACGCCATAGGCGCAGGGTGTTGACGCTGGCGCCGCGCCAACCGACGACCGGCGTGTCATAGGCAACAGCACGTACGGTTTCGTTGGGCGACCATACCTGGATCATCTTGCCGGAGGCGTCCGCAACGGTTTCGACGCTGCCGCCAAAGCCAATCGGGTAAATCACTTCGGCGCGCTCGAATTCCCAAGGGTTACCGAAATCCAGCCAGCGTTCGGTCTGTTCCTGCTGCCAACCGTCGACAATGGCCTGGCGGAACAGGCCGTGTTCATAACGAATGCCATAGCCGTGGCCAGCAATGCCGAGGGTCGACATGCTTTCCATAAAGCACGCCGCCAGCCGGCCCAGGCCACCGTTGCCGAGCGCCGCGTCGGGCTCCAGCAGGCGGATGCGTTCCAGATCCACGCCCAGCTCCGACAGCGCTTCGCGAGCGATCTCCAGCACACCCAGGTTGCTCAGGCTGTCGTAGAGCAACCGGCCAATGAGAAATTCCAGGGACAGGTAATAAACGCGCTTCTGGCCTTTGCGATAAATACGTCGCGTGTGGTCCATCCAGTGATCGACCATCTGGTCGCGGGCGGCCAGCGCAATGGCTTCGAACCAATCATGGTCGAAGGCGTGATCCGGGTCCTTGCCCACCGCGTAGGTGAGTTTGGTCAAGACAGCATCGCGGAATGCGGCTACCTCTGCTTCTCGTGCAAGCGGTTCCTGAGACATCGGTGCGACCTCGGGCGAGATTGAAGGAGTTGCTAGAGCCTAGTCGGTCTGACAGACGGTAGACGTGCTGGTTCGGCAGTTTTTTAACTCATTCGCCATGGGCTGAATTTGATGCAGGGGTCGTGCCCGATCAGACCGTGGCTAAACCTTTGAGCTGAAACCTGCAAAATATTGTTCAAAAAACCACCAATCCCGGTATGATCGCGCGCCCGGATAACGCCCCACCTTGGAACCTTGATGAAGCCTCAACTGATCGCCGCCGCGGAACTCGACCGTCTAGAGACCTGGCAGAAATATTCCGCCCATATGTGCGGCGGCTGCGTGTCCAGCTGCTGCACGCTGCCGGTGGAGGTGAAGATCAAGGACCTGATCCGCATTGGCATCGTCGATGAGTTCGAGCGCGGCGATCCGCCGAAGAACATCGCCAAGCGTTTGCAGAAAGAAGGCATCGTCGAGCGGTACAACAACAAGTCCGAAATTTTTACCCTGCAGCGCATGAGCAACAACGACTGCCTGTACCTGGATCGTAAGACGCGCTTTTGCACTATTTATGACAAGCGCCCGGATACGTGCCGCAACCACCCGAAAATCGGGCCGCGGCCGGGGTATTGCGCGTATAAGCCCAAGGAAGTGGTGCGCGAGACTAACTTCAAGACCCTCGACAAGTTCTAAGTTTTTGATCGTTCCCACGCTCTGCGTGGGAATGCAGCTGTGGACGCTCTGCGTCCGCTCTTGAAAGCAGGACGCGGAGCGTCCCAAGCGGCGTTCCCAGGCGGAGCGTGGGAACGATCACACGATCACAACACACAAACTGCAGGCATAAAAAAACGCCCCCGGCCTTTCGACCGGGGGCGTTTTTCATTCAGCCTGAGTTAACTCAGTTCTTGGCTTTCTTGGCAGCGCGGGTACGCTCGCCTTCGTCCAGGATCTTCTTACGCAGGCGGATCGACTTAGGCGTGACTTCGCACAGCTCGTCGTCCTGGATGAATTCCAGGGCCTGTTCCAGGGTGAAGCGAACAGGTGGAACCAGAGCGATGGTTTCGTCTTTGCCCGAAGCACGCATGTTGTCGAGCTTCTTGCCTTTGGTTGGGTTCACGCCCATGTCGTTGTCGCGGCTGTTCAGACCAACGATCTGGCCGTTGTAGATCTCTTGACCGTGTTCAACGAACAGCTTGCCACGCGCCTGGAGGGTTTCCAGGGAGTAGGTCAGCGCCTTGCCGGTTTCTACCGATACCAGAACACCGTTCTGACGGCCGGACATGTCGCCGGACTTCATGGTGTCGTAGCGATCGAAGATCGAGGTCAGGATGCCAGCACCGTTGGTCAGGGTCAGGAACTGGTTACGGAAACCGATCAGACCACGAGCAGGGATGTTGTATTCCAGACGCACACGGCCTTTGCCATCCGGCACCATGTTGGTCAGGTCACCCTTACGCAGGCCCATCTCTTCCATGACCTTGCCCTGGGACTCTTCCGGGGTGTCGATGGTGACGTTTTCGAACGGTTCCTGCTTCACGCCGTCAACCTGACGGATGATCACTTCCGGACGACCAACACCCATTTCGAAGCCTTCGCGACGCATGGTTTCGATCAGTACCGAGAGGTGCAGCTCACCACGGCCGGAGACCTTGAACTTGTCAGCCGAGTCGCCTTCTTCAACGCGCAGAGCAACGTTGTACAGCAGCTCCTTGTCCAGACGCTCCTTGATGTTACGGGAGGTCACGAACTTGCCTTCTTTACCGCAGAAAGGCGAGTCGTTTACCTGGAAGGTCATGGAAACGGTTGGCTCGTCAACGGTCAGAGGCTTCATCGCCTCGACGTTGTCCGGCTGGCACAGGGTGTCGGAGATGAACAGCGAGTCCATACCGCTCACGCATACGATGTCGCCAGCGAAAGCTTCTTCAACGTCGATGCGGTGCAGGCCGTGGTGACCCATCAGCTTCAGGATACGACCGTTACGCTTCTTGCCGTCAGCGCCGATAGCGACAACCGGGGTGTTCGGCTTGACGCTACCACGAGCGATACGGCCAACGCCGATAACACCCAGGAAGCTGTTGTAGTCCAGTGCCGAGATTTGCATCTGGAACGGGCCTTCACGGTCGACTTTCGGTGCTGGTACGTTGTCGACGATCGACTGGTACAGCGGAGTCATGTCTTCAGCCATGTCGGTGTGGTCAAGACCAGCAATACCGTTCAGGGCCGAAGCGTAGATGACTTGGAAGTCCAGCTGTTCTTCGGTGGCACCCAGGTTGTCGAACAGGTCGAAGATCTGGTCCAGAACCCAGTCCGGACGTGCGCCTGGACGGTCAACCTTGTTGATGCACACGATCGGACGCAGGCCGGCTTCGAAAGCCTTCTTGGTCACGAAACGGGTTTGCGGCATAGGGCCGTCTTGAGCGTCAACCAGCAGCAGAACGGAGTCAACCATCGACATTACGCGCTCTACTTCGCCGCCGAAGTCGGCGTGGCCCGGGGTATCCACGATGTTGATGTGGTAGCCGTTCCAGTTGATAGCGGTGTTTTTTGCCAGGATGGTAATACCGCGCTCTTTTTCCTGGTCGTTGGAGTCCATCACGCGCTCGTCGTTGAGCTCGTTGCGCTCCAGGGTGCCGGATTGACGCAGGAGTTTGTCTACCAGGGTGGTTTTACCATGGTCAACGTGAGCAATGATGGCGATGTTACGTAGATTTTCGATCACTTGTGTATCTCGATCAGAGGATTCGGTGTGCTGACAGGTCGTGGCAGCGATTAACAGTAGAGTCAGGCCTTGCCGTTACAGCTTGACGGCAGAGTCGGGGGGCCGGTGACGCAGGCCACAGGCAAACAGCCCCGGGCTCTTAGCTCGGTCGATAAACGCGCACATTGGCATGCCCCTCACTGAGCAAATGGTGGGCATGCAGGCGACTCATCACGCCTTTGTCGCAATACAACAGGTACTGACGGCTGTTATCCAGTTCCTTGAAACGCGCGTTCAGTGCGTAGAACGGCAGCGTTTGCACGTCGATGCCAGCGATTTCCAGCGGCTCGTCTTCGGCGGCATCCGGATGACGGATGTCGACGACGATCTGGCCCGCCAGGGCTTCGCTGACTTCTTCGATCTGCACATCCTGGCCCAATTCGTCGATCACTCGATCGATTGGCACCAGCTTGGCGTTCTCGAGCGCACGCTCCAGAATCGCCATGTCGAATTCTTTCTCTTCATGCTCCACGCGGTGACGCTTGGCGTGGGTCTTGGGGTTCACCGAAATGACCCCGCAGTATTCAGGCATATGCTTGGCAAAGTCTGCGGTGCCGATTTGCTCTGCCAGGTCGATGATGTCCTGCTTGTGGCTGGCGATCAGCGGGCGTAGCACCAGCTTCTCGGTCACGCAGTCAATGATCGACAGGTTAGGCAGCGTCTGGCTGGAAACCTGGGAAATCGCTTCGCCGGTCACCAGGGCGTCGATCTGCAATTGATCGGCGATTCGGGACGCAGCGCGCAACATCATACGCTTCAATACTACGCCCATATGACTGTTATCGACTTTGCCGAGAATTTCGCCCAGCACTTCCTCGAACGGTACGCTTACAAATAGCACGCGTTGGGAGCTGCCGTATTTCTTCCAGATAAAGTGCGCAACTTCCATCACGCCCAATTCATGTGCACGCCCGCCCAGGTTGAAGAAGCAGAAGTGGCTCATCAGGCCGCGACGCATGATCTGGTAGGCCGCAACCGTGGAATCGAAACCGCCGGACATCAATACCAGGGTCTGTTCCAGGGCACCCAGCGGGTAGCCGCCGATGCTGTTGTGCTGGCTGTGGATCACGAACAACCGTTGGTCGCGAATTTCCATGCGCACTTCAATTTGTGGCGCTTTCAGGGAAATTCCAGCGGCACCGCACTCGCGACGCAGCTTGCTGCCGACGTATTTCTCGACGTCCATGGAGCTGAACGGATGCTTGCCGGCACGCTTGCAGCGCACCGAAAAAATCTTACCTTCAAGCGCACTACCGTAGTGCTGCTTGCACTTTTCGGTGATGTCGTCGAAGTCGCCCAGCGGGTACTCATCCACCTGCAGGAAATGCGCGATGCCCGGCATGCAGCTCAGGCGCTCGGTCATGTCCTTCAAGGCTTTGGCGTCGGTAATGCGGGTTTCCAGCTCGAGGTTGTCCCACACGCCGTTCACCACCACAGCCGGGTCCAGGTCACGGAGCACGGCACGGATGTTCTTGGCCAACTGACGGATGAAACGCGTCCGTACCGGTCGGCTTTTGATGGTGATCTCGGGGAAGACTTTAACGATTAATTTCATGGAAACAGCGCGCGCCGGGCCTGCTGAAAAAGGGGGGCGCGGATTATAGCGGAAATCGCTCAAGGTTTAACCAGTTAATATGCATTGCATACGCAATGCACCAAAACGGGTCATTTGCACAAATAAACGCTACATTGCAGTGCGCGACTTATGCCGTTTTTGCCGATTGCACCGTTATAGGGGCCATTTTGAGGCAAAACGGCCATGTTGGCGCACTGGCATGCAATTTGCTCTCTTGTGAGGCAGGTTGCCTTGGCGGAGTATCCGCGCCGGCATCACCCAAATTCTAAGGGCTAACTCCACTACCCCAAGCCCGAAGCCACCCGGAGGACACCATGTCGAAGTCGGTTCAACTCATCAAAGATCATGACGTTAAATGGATTGATCTGCGCTTCACGGACACAAAAGGCACTCAGCACCACGTGACCATGCCGGCTCGCGATGCGCTGGAAGATGACTTCTTCGAAGTCGGCAAGATGTTCGACGGTTCCTCCATCGCAGGCTGGAAAGGCATCGAAGCCTCCGACATGATCCTGCTGCCAGACGACAGCACCGCCGTACTCGACCCATTCACCGAAGAGCCGACCCTGATCCTGGTGTGCGACATCATCGAGCCTTCGACCATGCAAGGCTATGACCGCGACCCACGCGCCATCGCCCACCGTGCCGAGGAATACCTGAAGTCCACCGGTATCGGCGACACCGCATTCTTCGGCCCTGAGCCAGAGTTCTTCATCTTCGACTCGGTGAAGTTCAAATCCGACATCTCCGGCTCCATGTTCAAGATTTTCTCCGAGCAAGGCTCGTGGATGTCCGACCAGGACGTGGAAGGCGGCAACAAAGGCCACCGTCCAGGCGTGAAAGGCGGCTACTTCCCAGTACCACCGTTCGACTTCGACCATGAAATCCGTACTTCCATGTGCAACGCACTGGAAGAAATGGGCCAGACCGTTGAAGTTCACCACCACGAAGTGGCGACTGCCGGCCAGAACGAAATCGGCGTGAAATTCAACACGCTGGTGAAGAAGGCTGACGAAGTTCAAACCCTGAAATACTGCGTGCACAACGTTGCCGATGCCTATGGCCGCACCGCTACCTTCATGCCTAAGCCGCTGTACGGCGATAACGGCTCGGGCATGCACGTTCACGTATCGATTTCCAAAGACGGCAAGAACACCTTCGCCGGCGAAGGCTATGCCGGCCTGTCCGACACCGCTCTGTACTTCATCGGCGGCATCATCAAGCACGGCAAGGCCCTGAACGGCTTCACCAACCCGTCGACCAACTCCTACAAGCGTCTGGTCCCAGGTTTTGAAGCGCCGGTGATGCTGGCCTACTCGGCACGCAACCGCTCCGCTTCGATCCGTATTCCTTACGTCAACAGCCCTAAAGGCCGTCGTATCGAAGCGCGCTTCCCAGACCCGGCTGCCAACCCTTACCTGGCCTTCGCCGCTTTGATGATGGCCGGCCTGGACGGTATCCAGAACAAGATCCACCCTGGCGACGCCGCCGACAAAAACTTGTACGACCTGCCGCCTGAAGAGGCCAAAGAGATCCCACAAGTGTGCGGCAGCCTGAAAGAAGCCCTGGAAGAGCTGGACAAGGGCCGTGCGTTCCTGACCAAAGGCGGCGTTTTCAGCGACGACTTCATCGACGCTTACATCGCCCTGAAAAGCGAAGAAGAAATCAAAGTACGCACCTTCGTACACCCACTGGAATACGAGCTGTACTACAGCTGCTAATCCGGTAGCGCTGCTTGAGGTAGCGTGATGAGAAAGACCTCCTTCGGGAGGTCTTTTTTTTGCCTGGGCGTTACGCTACGCCAGCTCTGCAAACCCAATCAAAGTGTGGGAGCTGGCTTGCCTGCGATAGCGCACTGCCGGCCACCTGCTGTATCACTGACACACCGCCATCGCGGGCAAGCCCGCTCCCACAGGAGATCACCTTTGAGATATCGACTTGTATTTGCCCTGCTGTTCATCAGTGCCAGTGCGAGCGCTGCGCCGCCTACGCTCGAACCCTTGCTCAACAGCATCGCCGAACGCCTGGAGATTGCCGACCAGGTAGCACTGAGCAAGTGGGACAGCCACAAGCCCGTGGAGGACAAGAAGCGCGAGCAAGAGGTGATCGCCAGCGTCACTGCCCAGGCGCCGAGCTACAAGCTGGACCCGGCCGCTGCCGAGCAGTTCTTCGCCGCCCAGATCGAAGCCAACAAACTGGTGCAATACACCCATCTGTCCGATTGGCAGTTCCAGGGCAAAGCGCCCGACGACCCGCGCCCGGACCTGGTCCAGCAGATCCGCCCTCGACTGGACGAGCTGCAAAAAAGGCTGCTGCAGCAGCTGGCCGACTTCACTCCACAGCGCACCGACCCGCAGTGCCCGCAATGGCTGGCCGAGGCCGTGCACGAACCGCTGAATGATCCGCTGCGCCAACTGGCGATGATCCGCGCCACCGCCGAGCTTTGCATCTATAAAGATTAAAAGGACTGCAAATCCAATTAAAAATGTGGGAGCTGGCTTGCCTGCGATAGCGGTGTTGAATGCACCACCGCTATCGCAGGCAAGCCAGCTCCACACTGACTGCGATTCGCCTTAAATCTTCAGTTGCTGAACAACCTTCACAAAACCGCACTATATTGGTGCGATAGCCTGCACCCTTCTCAATTGCCCAGCCCATTTTGGTTCGAAACTTCCCGTTGAGGCTGGCAGAACGCCACAGTTTCGCGCCTGAAACCCTTATTTCAGGGCATTAGCGCTTCTTTTCGGAGCCTTGGTTTGGTTTTTGCATTTTCCTTGTATCAGCGTGTGCCTCAAGCCCACGCCTTGCTCCAAAAGAGGTCCCGATGACCATCAGCGATGCACTGCACCGTTTGTTACTCGACAACCTGACCACCGCGACCATCCTGCTCAATGCCGACCTGCGCCTTGAGTACATGAACCCGGCGGCGGAGATGCTCCTGGCCATCAGCGGCCAGCGCAGCCATGGGCAGTTCATCAGCGAATTGTTCACCGAGTCGGCCGAAGCCTTGAGTTCGTTGCGCCAGGCCGTGGAGCAGGCACACCCGTTCACCAAGCGCGAAGCGATGCTCACCGCGCTCACCGGGCAAACGTTGACCGTCGACTACGCCGTGACCCCGATCCTGAGCAATGGCGCGACCCTGCTGCTGCTCGAAGTCCACCCCCGCGACCGCCTGCTGCGCATCACCAAGGAGGAAGCGCAGCTGTCCAAGCAGGAAACCAGCAAGATGCTGGTGCGCGGCCTCGCCCATGAGATCAAAAACCCGCTGGGCGGTATTCGCGGCGCGGCACAGTTGTTGTCCCGCGAGCTGCCGGACGAGCACCTCAAGGACTACACCAACGTCATCATCGAAGAAGCCGACCGCCTGCGTAACCTGGTGGACCGCATGCTGGGCTCCAACAAGCTGCCGTCCCTGGCAATGACCAACGTGCATGAGGTGCTGGAGCGCGTCTGCCAATTGGTCGAGGCCGAAAGCCAAGGCTGCATCACCTTGGTGCGCGACTACGACCCAAGTATTCCCGACGTGTTGATCGACCGCGAACAGATGATCCAGGCGGTGCTCAACATCGTGCGCAACGCCATGCAGGCCATCAGCAGCCAGAATGAGCTACGCCTGGGCCGCATCAGCCTGCGCACCCGCGCCCTGCGCCAGTTCACCATCGGCCATGTGCGCCACCGCCTGGTGACCAAGGTGGAGATCATCGACAACGGCCCCGGCATTCCTGCGGAGCTGCAGGAAACCATCTTCTTTCCCATGGTCAGCGGCCGCCCGGACGGTACCGGGCTGGGCCTGGCCATCACCCAGAACATCATCAGCCAGCACCAGGGCCTGATCGAATGTGAGAGCCACCCTGGCCACACCACGTTCTCGATCTTCCTGCCATTGGAACAAGGAGCCCCCACGACATGAGCCGTAGTGAAACTGTCTGGATCGTCGATGACGACCGTTCTATCCGCTGGGTCCTCGAGAAAGCCTTGCAACAAGAAGGCATGACCACCCAGAGCTTCGACAGCGCCGATGGGGTGATGAGCCGCCTGGCACGTCAGCAGCCGGACGTGATCATTTCCGATATCCGCATGCCTGGCGCCAGTGGCCTGGACTTGCTGGCGCGCATTCGCGAGCAGCACCCGCGCCTGCCGGTGATCATCATGACCGCCCACTCGGACCTGGACAGCGCTGTCGCGTCCTACCAGGGCGGCGCCTTTGAATACCTGCCCAAGCCATTCGATGTGGATGAAGCGGTGGCGCTGGTCAAGCGCGCCAACCAGCACGCCCAGGAACAACAGAACCAGGAAGCGCCGCCGACCCTGACCCGCACCCCGGAAATCATCGGGGAAGCGCCGGCGATGCAGGAAGTGTTTCGCGCCATCGGGCGCTTGAGCCACTCCAACATCACTGTGCTGATCAACGGCGAATCGGGGACCGGTAAAGAACTGGTGGCCCACGCCCTGCACCGCCACAGTCCACGGGCGGCGTCGCCGTTTATCGCGCTGAACATGGCGGCGATCCCCAAGGATTTGATGGAGTCCGAGCTGTTCGGCCATGAGAAAGGCGCGTTCACCGGCGCAGCCAACCTGCGTCGCGGGCGCTTTGAACAGGCGGACGGCGGCACGCTGTTCCTCGATGAGATCGGCGACATGCCGGCCGATACCCAGACTCGCTTGCTGCGCGTACTGGCTGACGGCGAGTTCTACCGTGTGGGCGGGCATACGCCGGTGAAGGTGGATGTGCGCATCATCGCGGCCACCCACCAGAACCTGGAAACACTGGTGCATGCGGGTAAATTCCGTGAGGACTTGTTCCACCGCCTCAACGTGATCCGCATCCACATCCCGCGCATGTCGGACCGTCGCGAAGATATCCCCACCCTCGCCCGCCACTTCCTCAGCCGCGCCGCCCTGGAGCTGGCCGTCGAGCCCAAGCTGCTCAAAAGCGAGACCGAGGAATACCTCAAGAACCTGCCATGGCCCGGCAACGTGCGCCAGCTGGAGAACACCTGCCGCTGGATCACCGTGATGGCCTCCGGGCGTGAAGTGCACATCAGCGACCTGCCACCGGAGCTGCTGAGCCTGCCGCAGGACTCGGCCCCCGTGACCAACTGGGAACAGGCGCTGCGCCAATGGGCGGACCAGGCCCTGGCACGCGGCCAGTCGAACCTGCTGGACAGCGCGGTGCCGGCGTTCGAGCGGATCATGATCGAGACCGCCCTGAAGCACACTGCCGGCCGTCGTCGCGATGCGGCCGTGCTGCTGGGTTGGGGGCGCAATACCCTGACCCGCAAGATCAAGGAATTGGGGATGAAGGTGGACGGTGGGGATGATGATGAGGGTGACGAGGCCTGAACCCCAAGACCGCTGAAGGTCTAGTGTGGGAGCCGGGCTTGCCCGCGATGGCGGTGTGTCAGTCACCCGATAGAGGGCTGACACACCGCCCTCGCAGGCAAGCCAGCTCCCACATTGGTTTTGTGCAATGCCTGCAGACTGTGCACCGCTTCAATGCACGATGAACCGGCATTGAGCACAGACCAGAAAACTCGCATATCGCTTTCGCTACAAATTTCTTGGCAGTAGAAACAAACAAAGCCCCGTATTCCGGGGCTTTGCGCTTTTTGGCATTTTTTTCCAGCAGCAATTGCAAGTTTTGGCACGCCCCCTGCAATAACCCCAGTACTACCCAGTTTCGGGGACCTTGGTACAGGCAGGCCGAGAATCCCCTCTTTAACACCGAAGCCTCAGGCTTCACCCCGTTTTGGGAGCCCTGGTACAGGCAGGCCGGGAACTCCCTCTTTTATTGCTCTTGGAGATGGATCTCCAGCCGCCAGCGGCCATCGACCTCTGCACCGCTCCACTCCCCACGCAACGGCCGGGCCGCCACCAGGTTCAGCAGCAAGCCAGCATCGGTCTTGCGTATGCGCCAATTCACGTCCTTGTCATTGACCTTGAGCTGCCCGCTGGCTGCCTTGCCTTGGGCGTCAAACAGCAACGCCACGGTGCCGTCGATATGCTCGCCGTGCAGCTTGGGTTCGTTGTTGAACCACACCACCAAACCATCCGCCGCAGGTTCTACCTGTTGCAGCTCCAGCGGCTCTGGGGTGGTCAAGCGACCGATCATCAAGCCAATCATCAAGCCGACAATCGCCAATGAGCCCAACACCCTCGGCAATAGCTTCGGTCTCGGGTCGTCTTCGGGGGTAGAATGCAGCGCATCTTTGCCTTCGGAGCCGTGCATGTTTCACGTCATCCTTTTTCAACCAGAAATTCCGCCGAATACCGGCAACGTTATCAGGCTGTGCGCCAACAGTGGCTGCCACCTGCATTTGATCGAGCCGTTGGGCTTTGACATGGACGACAAGCGCCTGCGCCGTGCCGGGCTGGACTACCACGAGTACGCCACCCTCAAGCGCCATGCCGACCTCGCCAGTTGCCTGGAGAGCCTGGGCCACCCACGGCTGTTCGCGTTCACCACCAAGGGCTCGCGGCCGTTTCATGATGCCAACTTTGCCGAGGGCGACGCGTTCCTGTTCGGCCCGGAGAGCCGAGGCCTGCCGGCCGAGGTGCTTGACGCATTGCCCGATGGCCATCGCCTGCGCTTGCCGATGCGTGAAGGCTGCCGCAGCCTGAACCTGTCGAACACCGTAGCCGTTGCCGTCTATGAAGGCTGGCGCCAACTGGGCTTTAAATAACACCGCATAACAAATGTGGGAGCGGGCTTGTGTGGGAGCCGGGCTTGCCCGCGATGCAGGCACCTCGGTGTGTCAGTCACACCGCAGTGATGCTATCGCAGGCAAGCCAGCTCCCACACAAGCCCGCTCCCACATTTTAGAACGGCATCGCTCAGCAAATTACTGAACGGTTGGCGCGCCTTCCTGTTGCATGCGCTGCAGCTCTTGGGCGTACAGGGCATCGAAGTTCACCGGGGCCAGCATCAGGGCCGGGAACGAACCACGGGTGACCAGGCTGTCCAGGGTCTCACGGGCATACGGGAACAGGATGTTCGGGCAGAACGCACCCAGGGTGTGGCTCATGGACGCTTCGTCCAGGCCCTGGATCAGGAAGATACCGGCCTGTTGCACTTCAGCGATGAAAGCGACTTCTTCACCATTCTTGACGGTGACCGACAGGGTCAGCACGACTTCGTGGAAGTCACCTTCCAGGGATTTCTGACGGGTGTTCAGGTCCAGCGCAACGCTTGGGGTCCACTCCTGACGGAAGATGGCCGGGCTTTTCGGCGCTTCGAACGACAGGTCACGCACGTAGATCCGCTGCAGCGAGAACTGTGGGCCTTGAGCTTCTGCTGCTTCGGTGTTCTGTTGATCAGTCATCGCAGATCCTTCTTTATTTTGGGTTCTTGAGGGTTTAGGCGTCAGGCGGACAGCAGCGCATCAAGTTTACCGGCGCGCTCCAGAGCGAACAGGTCGTCGCAACCACCGATATGCCGGGTGCCGATCCAGATCTGCGGGACCGACGTGCGGCCAGCCTTCTGGGCCATTTCGGCGCGCACCTGGGGCTTGCCATCGACCTTGATCTCTTCAAAGGCAACACCCTTTTTCTCAAGCAAGGCCTTGGCCCGCATGCAGTAAGGGCACCAATCGCTGGAATACACGACAACCTGGCTCATATCACTTCACCAACGGCAGGTTATCGCCACGCCAACTGCTGATACCACCCGACAGCTTGGCGGCGGTGAAGCCGGACTTGAGCATCTCACGGGCGTGGGTGCCGGAGTGCTGGCCCTGGGCATCGACCAGGATGATGGTCTTGGCCTTGTGCTTTTCCAGTTCGCCCAGACGCGCAATCAGCTTGTCCTGGGGAATGTTCAGGGCGCCAACGATATGGCCGGCGGCATAATCCTTGGCCGGGCGAATATCGACGACGACGGCCTCATCCTTGTTGACCAGCGCGGTCAGCTCCGACGTGCTCAGGCTGCGACCACCGCGGCTCAGTTCGTGAGCGATCAGCAGCGCCAGCAGGATGACGAAGGCGCCCACAAGCAGGTAGTGGGCAGTGGCAAATGCAATCAGGTGATCAACCATCAAGGAGGTTCCAGGGCGTTAAAATGGCGGTAAGTATACACAGCCGCCAGGGGGGGCCAACCCCCGTAAAGCGGTGACGTGGTTGGAACTTCGCTTTAAACTGCCACTCCCTTTTCAATTGTCTTCCTTTATTAGCGCCGCGAGAGGATCTATGACTACCACGCCTAAACCTTTGGTCCTGATAATTCTCGATGGCTTCGGACACAGTGAAAGCCACCACGACAACGCGGTGTACTCGGCCAACAAGCCGGTACTGGACCGCCTGACCGCCACCGTGCCCAACGGCCTGATCTCAGGTTCCGGCATGGACGTGGGCCTGCCGGACGGCCAGATGGGCAACTCGGAAGTCGGCCACATGAACCTAGGTGCCGGACGAGTGGTGTACCAGGACTTCACTCGTGTCACCAAGGCGATCCGCGATGGCGAGTTCTTCGAGAACCCGACCATCTGCGCGGCGGTCGATAAAGCCGTTGCCGCCGGCAAGGCCGTGCACTTCATGGGCCTGTTGTCGGACGGCGGCGTACACAGCCATCAGGATCACTTGGTCGCCATGGCCGAACTGGCGTTCAAGCGCGGCGCTGACAAAATCTATCTGCACGCCTTCCTCGACGGCCGCGACACGCCACCTAAAAGCGCGCAATCCTCCATCGAACTGCTGGATACCACCTTCGCCGCCCTGGGCAAGGGCCGTATCGCCAGCCTGGTGGGCCGTTACTTCGCCATGGACCGCGACAACCGCTGGGACCGTGTCGCCCAGGCCTACAACCTGATCGTCGACGGCCAGGCCGAATTCAACGCGGCCACCGCCCAGGAAGGTCTGGACGCGGCCTACGCCCGCGGTGAAAGCGATGAATTCGTCAAAGCCACCACCATCGGCGAGCCGGTGAAAGTCGAAGACGGCGACGCCGTGGTGTTCATGAACTTCCGCGCCGACCGCGCCCGTGAACTGAGCCATGTGTTCGTCGATGAAGGCTTCAAGGACTTCGAACGCGCGCGCCAGCCGAAGGTCGAGTTCGTCATGCTCACCCAATACGCCGCCAACATCCCGGCCCCGTCGGCGTTCGCCCCGGGCAGCCTGGAGAACGTGCTGGGCGACTACCTGGCCAAGAACGGCAAGACCCAACTGCGCATCGCCGAAACCGAGAAATACGCCCACGTGACGTTCTTCTTCTCCGGTGGCCGCGAGGAGCCGTTCCCCGGCGAAGAGCGCATCCTGATCCCGTCGCCAAAAGTCGCTACCTACGACTTGCAGCCGGAAATGAGCGCACCGGAAGTCACCGACAAGATCGTCGACGCCATTGATCACCAGCGTTATGACGTGATCGTCGTCAACTACGCCAACGGCGACATGGTTGGCCACAGCGGCAACCTGGAAGCGGCGGTCAAGGCCGTGGAATGCCTGGATAAATGTGTTGGCCGCATCGTCGACGCGCTGGAAAAAGTCGGCGGCGAAGCGCTGATCACCGCCGACCACGGCAACTGCGAACAGATGTCCGACGAATCCACCGGCCAGGCGCACACCGCGCACACCACCGAACCGGTACCGTTCATCTATGTCGGCAAACGTGACCTGAAAGTGCGTGAAGGTGGCGTGCTGGCGGATGTGGCGCCGACCATGCTCAAGCTGATGGGGCTGGAGCAGCCGAAGGAGATGACCGGGACCTCGATCCTGGTCTGATCCAAAGTACGCCACAAAACAGTGTGGGAGCGGGCTTGCCCGCGATTGCGGCTAATCAGTCGACATCTATGTCGCTGACCCACCGCAATCGCGGGCAAGCCCGCTCCCACATTGGTTTGCGGCGCTTTGAGAGATATCTTTTTGCCATACCAGCACCACTCGGCACCTATCTTGCCCACCAGCCCCAATTGGGCGTTTTTTTTGCAGCGCTTGGCGGGCATACTAGGCCGTCCTTTTCCCCTGGTGTCGCCCGCCTCTATGCTTCGCGCCTTGATAACCCTTGCTCTTGTCTGCCTGCTCCAACCGGCGTTTGCCGATGAGCGCGCACAAACCCAACAACAGTTGGACGCTACGCGTCAGGACATTACCGAGCTGAAAAAGCTGCTCGGCAAGCTCCAGGAAGAAAAATCCGGAGTGCAGAAAGACCTGCGCGGCACGGAAACCGAAATGGGCAAGCTGGAGAAGCAGGTCCAGGAGCTGCAAAAAGAACTAAAGAAGAGCGAGTCGGAACTGGAGCGACTCGACGCTGAGAAAAAAAAACTCCAGAGCGCACGCGTTGAACAGCAACGCCTGATCGCGATCCAGGCCCGTGCCGCGTACCAGAGCGGCCGCCAGGAGTACCTCAAGCTGCTGCTCAACCAGCAGAACCCGGAAAAATTCGCCCGTACCCTCACCTATTACGACTACCTGAGCCAGGCGCGCCTGGCGCAATTGAAGGGGTTTAACGAAACCCTGCGCCAATTGGCCAATGTCGAACAGGAAATCGCCGACCAGCAATCGCAGCTTCTCGACCAGAAAACTGCCCTCGACACCCAGCGCGACCAGCTCGATAAAGTACGCAAGGAACGCCAGCAGGCCCTGGCCAAGCTCAACAGCGACGTAAAAGCCCGCGACGCCAAGTTGCAGGCCCGCGAGCAAGACCAGGCCGACCTGGCCAAAGTCCTCAAGACCATTGAAGAAACCCTGGCCCGCCAGGCACGCGAGGCCGAAGAAGCGCGGCAAAAAGCGCTGATCGCCCAGCAGGAAGCCGAAAAAAAGCGTCAGCGTGAGGCCGAACTGGCTGCCACCACCGACGCTCCGGCCCCGCGCAAACCGGCGCGTGCAGCGCCTGGCCCGTTGGTTTCCAGCAGCGGCGAGTCGTTCGGCGGCCCTTTTGCTTCAGCACGAGGCAAACTTCCATGGCCGGTTGATGGTCGATTACTGGCACGCTTTGGGGAAACCCGTGGCGATGACACCCGCGCCAAGTGGGATGGCGTGATGATCAGCGCCTCTGCCGGCAGCCAGGTCCACGCGGTGCACGGTGGGCGCGTGGTGTTCGCCGATTGGTTGCGGGGCGCCGGCTTGCTGGTGATTCTTGACCACGGTAATGGCTATTTGAGCCTTTACGGCCACAATCAGACACTACTCAAGTCGGCAGGTGATGTTGTAAAAGCCGGTGAATCCATCTCCACTGTCGGTAACAGTGGCGGCCAGGACACCCCGGCGCTGTACTTCGCTATTCGTCAGCAGGGCCGCCCGAGCGACCCTGCACAATGGTGCCGGTCCCAAGGATAGGGTCGCATCTACATTAGGAGTTCGTTCGACATGCTGCATTTGTCCCGCCTCACTTCGCTGGCCCTGACGATCGCCCTGGTGATCGGCGCGCCTCTGGCTTTTGCCGACCAGGCCGCACCGGCTGCACCTGCCATGGCTGCGACGACCAAGGCGCCATTGCCGCTGGACGAGCTGCGCACCTTTGCCGAGGTCATGGACCGGATCAAGGCAGCGTATGTCGAACCCGTAGACGACAAGGCCCTGCTGGAAAATGCCATCAAGGGCATGCTCAGCAACCTCGACCCGCACTCCGCTTACCTGGGCCCGGAAGATTTCGCCGAGCTGCAGGAAAGCACCAGCGGTGAGTTCGGCGGCCTGGGCATCGAAGTGGGCTCCGAAGACGGCCAGATAAAAGTGGTCTCGCCTATCGACGACACCCCGGCGTCCAAGGCCGGCATCCAGGCCGGCGACCTGATCGTGAAGATCAACGGCCAGCCGACCCGTGGCCAGACCATGACCGAAGCCGTCGACAAGATGCGCGGCAAGCTCGGCCAGAAGATCACCCTGACCCTGGTACGCGACGGCGGCAACCCGTTTGACGTGACCCTGGCCCGTGCGACCATCACGGTCAAGAGCGTGAAAAGCCAGCTGCTGGAGTCGGGCTACGGCTATATCCGTATCACCCAGTTCCAGGTCAAGACCGGCGACGAAGTGGCCAAGGCCCTGGCCAAGCTGCGCAAGGACAACGGCAAGAAGCTCAACGGCATCGTGCTTGACCTGCGCAACAACCCAGGCGGCGTGTTGCAGTCGGCGGTCGAGGTGGTCGACCACTTCGTCACCAAGGGCCTGATCGTCTACACCAAGGGCCGTATCGCCAACTCCGAGTTGCGCTTCTCGGCCACCGGCAACGACCTCAGCGAGAACGTGCCACTGGCGGTATTGATCAACGGCGGCAGCGCCTCGGCCTCGGAAATCGTCGCCGGCGCCCTGCAAGACCTCAAGCGCGGTGTGCTGATGGGCACCACCAGCTTCGGCAAAGGCTCGGTGCAGACCGTATTGCCGCTGAACAACGACCGTGCACTGAAGATCACCACGGCGCTGTATTACACGCCGAACGGCCGCTCGATCCAGGCCCAGGGCATTGTGCCGGACATCGAAGTACGCCGCGCCAAGATCACCAACGAGATCGATGGCGAATACTACAAAGAGGCCGACCTGCAAGGCCACCTGGGCAATGGCAACGGCGGTGCCGACCAGCCAACCGGCAGCCGCGCCAAGGCCAAGCCGATGCCGCAGGACGATGACTACCAACTGGCCCAGGCGCTCAGCCTGCTCAAGGGCTTGAGCATCACCCGCAGCCGTTGATCATGCGTCTTGCCCTGATCTTCGCTGTGCTGTGCAGCCTGGCAGGGGTCGCTCAAGCGGCCACTGCCAGCGAACCACACAAAGCCTACCTGACGCTTATCATCGACGACCTGGGGCAAAACCTGCCTCGGGATCGTCGCGTGCTTGCGCTACCCGGCCCGGTGACCGCCGCCATCATGCCGGACACGCCCCACGCCGCCGAATTTGCCCGTGAGGCCCACAAGGCTGGCAAGATCGTGATCCTGCACATGCCCATGGACCCGGCCACCGGCCCATTCGCCTGGCACCCGGAGCTGTCCATCGAAGAACTGGGCAAGCGCCTGGACGCGGCATTTGAAGCCGTGCCCTGCACCGCCGGCATCAACAACCACATGGGCAGCCGCATGACCGCACAACCGGCAGCGATGGCCTGGCTGATGGGTGAGTTGCAACGGCGTCACAAGTTCTTCGTCGACAGCCGCACCAGTGCGCAAACCGTCGCCGCCGCCGAGGCGCAGAAGATCGGTTTGGCCCATGTGTCGCGGGATGTATTTCTCGATGACGAACGCACCGAGGCGGCGATTACCACGCAACTGCAGACCGCGATCAAACTGGCGCACAAGCAGGGTTCGGCAGTCATGATCGGGCATCCTTACCCACAGACGCTGGCGGTGCTGGAGCGCGAGTTGCCCAAGCTCAAGGCGCAGGGCGTGGAGTGGATCGATATCAAGTTGATGATCAGCGTGCGCAGTAATCGGGCGATGGCCGGGCATGGCAAGAACGGCATCTATCGCTGACAGTCACTGTGGCGAGGGAGCTTGCTCCCGCTGGAGTGCGAAGCGCTCCCACGATTTTAGGGCCGCTACGCAGCCCAGCGGG